>JABFRW010000073.1 GCA_013140805.1 Candidatus Eisenbacteria bacterium | reverse complement strand
GCCCCACGCGATCGCGATCGACACGCCGAGTCCGACCACGCCCTGAACGGGCGCCGTGCGGCAGGGCTCGTGAAGCGCGATGGCGCGACGCTCGCCGCACTGCTCGGCTTAGCCCTCGCGGTTCGAGTGTGGGGCATCCACTACGGTCTGCCGTGGCTGTTCTACTTCCACGACGAGCCTCAGATCGTGCTGCGCGCGCTGCGCTTCGGCACCGGTGACCTGAACCCGCACTTCTTTCTGTGGCCCGCGACTCCGCTGCTCTATCTCGCGTTCGTGTCGTACGCCGGCTGGTTCGTGATCGGCCGAGTCGCCGGTGCGTTCACCGGAGCTTCGGACTTCGCGGCCGCGTACTTCCGCGACCCGAGCGGCTTCTATCTGATCGTGCGCACGCACAGCGTCGCGTTCGGCGTCTGGGGGGTGTGGCTCGCGCAGCGGCTCGGCCGCGCGGCGTATGGCGATGCGGTGGGCTGGGCGGCTGCCGTGGGCCTGGCGCTCAACGCCTGGCATGCCCACTACTCGCACTTCGCGCATCCGGTCACGGCCATGAGCGCGTTCACGCTGCTGGGGTTGTGGGCGGCCGTCCGCATCGCCGACGGCGGCGGACGTCGCGATCTGGTGATCGCGGCTGTGGCACTCGGTGCCGGAACGGCGTGCCAGTATCACGCTGGCCTGCTCGCAGTGCCGATCGCGGTCGCCGTGCTGTTGCGGGCCGCGCGCGCGCCGGGCGAAGCCGGGCGATGGCTCATGTCCGGGGCGGCGGTGGCGCTCGGCGGGGTGGCATTGTTCCTCGCGCTGTCGCCATTCGTGGTGCTCGATTCGGCGGCGTTTCGCGCCGACCTCGCCTGGATTGCGGCCAAGACGGAGGGCTCGCTCAGCGGCCAGGCACGCAGCCCGATCATCGGCCTGCTCGAGTTCGTTCGTACCTGCGTGATCCCGTCGCTCGGAATGCCGCTGGCGATCGCGGCCGCGGTCGGCACGCTGTGGGCGCTGGTGCGACGCACCTCCAGTGATCTGGTGCTGCTGGCGTTCGCGGCCGGCTACCTGGCGCTCGCGAGCCGCGCGGCGACGCTCAACGACCGCTACGCGATTCCGCTCGTCGTACCCGCAGTGACATTCGCGGCGCGCGCGATCTCGGAGATGCTGAGCCGGGCGTGGCCCGCGCGCGCGGGAGGGCGCATTCGGATGCGATGGGCGCCGACGCTCGCGATCGGAATACTCGGCTTGCCCGTCACGCTCGAATTGATCGAAACCGACTTCTCGATGACTCGCGACGACACGCGAATCGAGGCGCTGCGGTGGTTCGAACGCGAAGTACCTGCGGATGCGCGAGTGGTCGCGGACATGCTCAAGTTCTGGAACACCGCGACCGCGCCGATCGCCGAGAACCCGGCGCGCATCCGAGAGCGGCTGGCCGAGATCGATCGAGGGATGTCGGGCGCGGGGCATGGCGCCGCCTACCGCGAGTACTTCCAGTACCGACTCACGCATCCGCATCGCCCCGGCTATTGGGTCGCGAGCACGGACATGGGATTCTCCGCCCGATCGCTCGCCGATTATCGCGCCGACGGTTTTCAGTGGGCGATGGTGAGCGGTGAAGTGGTCGATGCGATGCGCGCGAGGGCAGCCCCCGCCGACAGCAGCGGGCCCGCGTTCTACCGCGCGCTCGCGCGCGAGGCGACGCCGATCGCGAGCTTCGAACCGCAGCGCTGGCAGCGTCGTGGACCGCGCATCGTGGTGTATCGGTTGTCCCCCCGATGAACCCACCTGCCGAAGCGCGCGATCGCAGCGAGTCGCGGCGACGCTCGGGTGCGTGGAGCACCGGCGACGGTGCGCTATCATGGCGAGCTTCATGAAGCGAATTGCCGTGCGGCTCGCCGCTTTGATGGGTCTCGCGGGGATGGCCTCGATCCCCGCGCATCCGCTGGCCGAACTCGCCAGCTATCCATGGCTGGGGTTGTTCCCGGGTCTCGTGCTCGCTCGCGTGCTGACTCCCGACGCCCGTGGCGCCGCCCGGCTCGCGCTGTCGCTGGCACTTTCGCCGCTGATATCCGGAGTCCTCGCGTGTGCGCTGCTGGCGGTGGGAGTGTCGCTCGGGAACGCGGCGCTCATGATCGCGCTGGCGAGCGCCGCCGCGTGGCTGGCGACGCCTGAGACGCGGCGCATCCGCGAGGGGTTCGAGCTGCCTCGGGGTGCGGTGATCGTCGCCTCGCTGCTCGCAATCGCGGTCTCGATCCCGCCGTTTCTCAATCGCTACATCGAAGTGCGCGGTGACACCTGGACCCATGCCGCGATCGCGATGCAGATCCTGGCGCGCGGGCTTCCCCCCGAAGATCCGCGCTTCGCATCGATCCCGCTGCACTATGTGTGGTTCTACAATTTGTTCATGGCGCAGCTCGTTTCACTGCGCCACGGCGACACCTTTCACTTCATGTCCGCGTTCAACGTCGCCACGGCGTTTGCGACCGTCGTCTGCACGGCGCTGGTCGCGCAGCGCCTGTGGCGCGGGGCGGCGGCGACCGCGGTTGCGGTGGTCACGTGCGTCGGGCTGAACGCCGGGGCATGGATGCTGTGGCCGCTGCACCTGCTCAAGGCGCTGGTCGGCGAGACTCGCGATCTCGCCGACGTCCGTCAGCAGCTCGCGACGCTGCGGCTCGGCGACGATCGGATCATCTATTCGCTCTCAGCACCCTACTCGCACATGGTGAGCTTCCTCGACAAGCTGATGCTCGGGAGCCCGCTCGCGTTCGGATACCTGATGATGCTCGTGCACCTGTCGGGCATCGTGAGTTGGGTGACGACCGGCGACCGTCGCGCCTTGACCCTCGCATTCGCCGGAGCCACCGGCACCATGCTGTTCCACGGGGTCGTCGGCCTGTCGGTGATTCCGGTGTGGTGCGTGACGCTGTCGCTGGCACTCGCGATCCATCAGTGGGTGCCGAGTGCGCGGCGCGCGCTTCCCGCTCCGCGTCGGCTGATGCCGGCGCTGTCCGTCACGCTCGCGGCCGGGCTCCTCACCACTCCCTATCTGTTGTCGGTCGCGAGCGGGTGGGCGGCCGAGTCGTCCGGACTTCGACACCGCTATCTTCAGATCAGTCCGATGATGCTGTGGACGTTTGCGACCGCCGGTGCCGTGGTGTGGATCGCGATCTGGAAACCGATCCGCGAGGCATGGGCGACCGCGCATCCGGCGCGAACGCTCGTTTCGCTCGCGTGGTTCATGATGACCGTCTTCGCACTGGTCGTGCACCTGCCCGAGAACAACGAGATGAAATTCGTGTTTCAGGCATTCGTGCTGGGCGTGCTGCTCGCCGCGCCGGCGATCGGCGAGTGGGCGTGGGGTGCCAACGCGACACCGCGGCGGCGGATCACGCTCGCGACCCTTGCGCTGGTGCCGGTCGTGCTCACGTTCTACGGCTACCTCTCCGACCCGCGCGGGCGCACCGATCCGGTCGTGACCGAGCCCCCGGGTGCACTCGCGATGGCGGAGTGGATTCGCGATCACACGCCGCCCGACGCGATGGTGCTCGACGCCGGCTTCCGCGACGCGTTGATGGTCAAATCGGCACGCGTGCTGTATCTGGGCACCTCGTTCGGCCCCGAGCGGGCGGCGTTTCCGCTCGACCAGGTGCGCGAACGTCGCGCGGTCGCCGCCGATCTGTACGGCGCGGCACCAAACGCGGACGCGAGCCTCTCGGCATTGGCGCGTTTCGACCGACCGCTCTACGTGGTGTACCGGCCCGAGGACGATTCGCTCACGACCAAGGGGTGGCGCGCACTGACTGCTCGCCCGCGGCGAGTCGAGACGGTGTTCGAGCGCGACGGCTACCGCGTGTTGCGCGTGCGCCTGCCGCGGGAAGGCTCGTGAGCACCACCGTGCCGATCGCACGGCCGCGGATGCCAACGCCGCTGGGGCTTGGCCTGGTGCTGGCACTGGCGCTCGCGCTCCGACTGTTCGCGTCGCCGGCCGCGACCGAGCGCAACATGGATCCCGACAGCGCGCACCTGCTGAACGTGGCGCGCTGCTTCGAGCGTGGCGAGGGCTTTTCGAATCCCGCGTTGTGGCCGGCGTGGATGAGTCCCGAGCGCCTGCCGATGCCGGAGACCTTCAAGGAGCCGGGCGATCCGTTTGCGATCGCGATGCTGATGCGCGCGAGTCTGTCGCCGTTTGGCGCCGGGGTCGCGGTGTCTCTGATCGGCGGGCTGCTGGCGGTGCTCGGAACCTGGGCGCTGGCCCGCAACCTCGGCTTCGGCCGCGGGGCGGCGCTGGCGGCTGCCTTCGCGCTCGCGATCAATCCCCACGCCATCCAGATGTCGGTGCGCGTGATGGTGGATGCCCCATTCGCGGGTCTGCTCACCGGCGCGCTGGCCGCCGCCGCGTGGCGGGCCGGATCGACCACGCGCCCGCTGTGGCTCGATGTCGCGACCGGCGCACTGCTCGGAGCGGCGTTCCTGGTACGCGGGTTCACTCTGGTGGCGATCCCGGCCGTGCTGGTGGCGCTCGTGCGCCCGCCGGTGCCGCGACTCGGCACGTGGATGCGCAGCGCGGTGGTGATGGCACTCGCGGCGGCGGTGGTCGCGTCGCCGTTCGTGTTGCGCAACCTGCGGCTGTTCGGTGTGCCGTTCTACAGCGACGTCGGCGCGTTCGGCCAGACCCCGTACGCCGACGTGCTCGGCATCATGACCTCGCTCGAACGTCCGACCGCGAGCCCGTTCGAGTTCCTGCTCGCGCACCTCCCGCAGGTCGCGCAGCACCTGATGGAGTCGGTCTACCGTTTCGGGCGCTGGACCCTGCCGAACGAGATGGCGGGAGGGGTGTGGTGGATGCCGCTGCTCGTCGCCGGGGCGTGGAAGCTGCGCCGTGACTCCGCGGCGTGGCCGCTGTGGGCGTATCTCGGCGTGGTACTCCCGTTCGTGTTCGCGATTACCTGGGACGCCCGCTACTTCACGGCCGCCGGATCGTGTTTCGCGGTGCTGACAGGAGTCGGCGCCGCATGGCTGTGGCCCCGGTTCGCAGCTCGCGCGCTCGCCGGGCATCTGCGCGGACGCCACGTGCTGATCGCCGCTGCGATGGTCGCCGCGCTGGCGCAAGCCGTGGTGGCGCGCACCGCACTGGTGCGGTTCGCACCGGCCGAGATCGCGGCGGCTCGAGCGGAGGCGGCGTTCCTGCGCGCACATCTGAGTCCCGACGAGGCGGTCATGGTGTTCACGACTTCGTTCTACTCGTGGTTCGCGGATCGTCCGTCGCACTACGTGGTGGTGGCCGACGATGCACGGTTCGAATCCCGCATGCAGCGCTATCGAGTGCGCTACGCGATCCTGCCGACCCGCGAGCTCGAATCGCTCGCGCGGCGCTATCCGGAGCGCCGCCTGCCGCGCGCCCTGGTGCCGCTGCGGAGTGACCCGGAGACCGGCGTCACCGTGTTCCGGGTCGAGGCGGCCGCACTTCCAGACGCGGACTGATCCGCCGGCACGAACGGTGCATTAACCAGCCCCGAAGGCGCTTTGCGACCGCTGGGGCGGGGTGCGAAGCGGTTCAGAGATTCCTTGAACCGGGCGCAGGTGGTTGATAAAGTCATGACCGTCGTACTGGACCGGGCCGCTTTCAATGCTGCGGAGGAAACGCCAGAGCTCCTTGCTAACTGGGTTCGTAGGTGAACACGAGCCTCTCCGGGTCGAGATGACCCGGGCGCCTAGCACGCCGCTAGGACATGCATCTGAGGTATACGCACCTTGGTGTTCCCCCCGTCGCTCGTACTCCGTGCGTTCCGGACCCATTGCCAACGGATGAAGCGAGAGCTTTGAGCCGAGGGGGTAGTCCCTACCCTCGGCTTTTTTGCGGGCGACACAACCGAGAGCGGCAACTATGGAGCCCGAGATCCTGGCGTCCCCCACCAGTGACACTCCGGCCGACTCGATCGGCCGCGGTGGCCCGATTGCTTCGTCCGTGACCCTTTCTCCAGACTCGCGATCCCGGTCGCATGCGTACCTGGACGCAGGGCTCGCGGCGGAGGCCTCGCGCGCGGCCGAGTCGCGTACTCCCGTCGGAGCGCTCGGCTATCAGCGCGTGCGCTCGAGCGGTCGAGCGCGAGCGAACGGGCATTCCGATGCCTGGGCGCCACGCGTGCGAACGCCGAGCACGTTGCCGGCCGTCACCGCTGTGCCGGCGCATCCGGTGGCGGTCGATACCGGCCTCTATCTCAAGTTCGGCAAGCGGGTGCTCGACCTGCTCGCGGCCACCGTCGCGCTGATTCTGCTCGCGCCCGTGATCGCGGCGATCGCGATCGCGATCAAGCTCGAGTCGCATGGCCCGATCCTCTACTTCTCGCGGCGCGTCGGTCGCAATGGGCGCGCGTTCTGGTTCCTCAAGTTCCGATCGATGGTGGTGGGAGCGGATCGCAACCGACACCATCTTTCACATCTGAACGAGTGCGACGGCCCGATCTTCAAGATCAGCCGCGACCCGCGCGTCACCCGGGTGGGACGTTTCCTGAGGGTCACGAGCCTCGACGAGATCCCGCAATTCGTGAACGTGCTGATCGGCGACATGTCGCTGGTCGGGCCGCGGCCTCCGATTCCCGAGGAGGTCGAGCAGTACGAGCCCTGGCAGTGGCGCCGGCTCGACGTGAAACCGGGCATCACCTGCCTGTGGCAGATCAGCGGTCGCAGCCGGCTGTCCTTCAAGGAGTGGATGCGACTCGATCTGGAGTACATCAAGCACCGTTCGCTGTGGCTCGATCTGCGCATCCTGCTCCGCACGCTACCCGCGGTGCTGTCCCGGGAGGGAGCGTACTGACGGGGGTGCCAACGCACTCGTCTTCGCCACTCCGTCGTCCTCCGGAACCCGCCCGCTCGCACCACTTGTCGATCCCATCGGGAGTCCGAGGTTCGATCCTCGGGGCCACGCTCGTGGCTGCCGTGGTGCGCGCGTTCCGGCTCGGATCCCAGAGTCTGTGGGCCGACGAGATCCTCACCTGGCACAGCGTGCAGCTCGGACTCCCCATGGATCTCTCGCGCTGGCTCGAAAACGTGCACGGGCCCCTCTACGGCCTGTTGCTTCACGGCTGGATCGCGCTCGCCGGCGACTCGGAGTGGGCGCTGCGCGCACCGTCTCTGGTGTTCGGCGTTGCACTCGTGCCGACGACCGCATGGTTCGCCGCCCGCTGGCTGGAGCCGCGGGCGGCGGTCCCCGCCGCGTGGCTGGCAGCCGGGGCTCCGTACCTGGTGTGGTACTCGCAGGAGGCTCGCAACTACAGCCTGCTCATGCTGTGCAGCGCGGCTGCGGCACTGGGTCTCGTGGCGCTGCGCGAGCGACTGCGTCCCACGCCGCTGCTCGTCACGCTCGCGGCCTCGTGTGCGGGCGTGCTTTCCAATTTCTCATTCGCGTTGCTGCTTCCCGCCCAGTTGCGCATGGCACTCGCCTCGCCGCGCGAACGCGTCGCACGATGGATCGGTATTGCGGTGCTGGTGGTCGCGCTCGGGCTGGTCGCATGGCCATGGGCTTCGCGCGTCACCACGACCTTCGATTTCGCACGCCTCGTGCCGGGTCGAACGCTCGCCGCGGGGGAGACTCCGCTGCGCGGTGCCACCACGTTCCACGCCGCGGCGATTCCGTTCGGACTTCACAGCCTCGCGATGGGCTACAGCTTCGGACCGCCGCTGCGCGCGCTGCGGGCCGACCACTCGCTGGCCGCACTCCGGCCGTTCGCGGTCGAGGTGACGTGTGCGGCGCTGGTGTTCGGTGCGCTCACGGTGCTGGGGTTGCGGGCGGTGGCGCGGCGCGGTCGTGCGCTCGATGCGCTGCTGTGGATCGGAGTGCCGCTGCTGGTGATCAGCTATTTCGCACTGCAGAACTTCAAGGTGTTCCATCCCCGCTACCTGGCGGTCGTGATGCCGGTGCTGGTCGCACTGTGGGCCGCCGCGCTGACCGACCTGCGGGGCCGTGCGCGGCTGGCGTTCGCGGTCGCGATCGTGGCACTGTGGGCGGTCTCGCTGACGCGGCTGTACGCCGATCCGCGTTACGCGAAGGAAGATCTGCGCGACGCGGCGCAGTTCGTCGAACGCGAGCGAGGTCCGGCCGAGATCGTGATCGCAGCCAACACCACGGACATGCTCGCCTACTACTTCCGCGACCGGGTCGCAGTCGAGCACTACTGGCTCGGCTTCGCTCGCGATCAAGTGACGATGCGCGAGCGTTTCGAAGCGCTGCGCTCCGGACGCGCGGCGTGGGTGGTGATGACGCGCCCCGAAGAATTGGACCCGAGCGGGCGCTTTGCGATCGATCTCGCGATGCGATATCCGGATTCCGAACAGCGGGGCTTCGAAGGCGTGAGGGTGTGGCATCTGCCGGCGTCGATCACGACGACGGCGCCGTAGGACGCGACTCGAGGAGAGCGAAGGCATGCGTGTGGTGGTGGTCGGACTCGGTTATGTGGGCTCGGTGTGCTCGGCATGCCTGGCGTCGCACGGCCACGAGGTGATGGGCGTCGACCTGAGCGAGTTCAAGGTCGGCTGTATCGAGCGCGGTGAGAGTCCGATCGTCGAGACCGGGCTGCCGGCGATGATCGCGCGCGAACGCAAGGCCGGGCGGCTGCGCGCGACCACGCGCATCGCCGATGCGATGGTCGGCGCCGAAGTGGTGCTGCTGTGCGTCGGTACGCCGAGCGCCGCCGATGGCAGCCTCGACCTCACCCACGTGAAGCGCTCGTGCGCCGAAGTCGGCGCCTCACTGGCGAACAACGGGGTGCGGACGACGATCGTGATGCGCAGCACCATGCTGCCCGGCAGCGTCGAGGAGCAGCTGCTCCCGGTGCTGGAACAGGCCTCGGGCATGAAGGCCGGCGACGGCTTCGGGATCGCCTACAACCCCGAGTTCCTGAGGGAAGGCAGCGCGGTCGCCGACTTCGAAGGTGCGCTCTACACCGTGATCGGCGCCGACGATCCCGGCAGCGCGGATGCGCTCAAGCGTCTCTATCACGATGTCGGCGGCGAACTGCTGGTGACCGCGATTCGCACCGCCGAAATGCTCAAGTACGTGAACAACGCCTTCCACGCGCTCAAGGTCGCGTTCGCGAACGAGATCGGGCGCCTGTCGCAGCGCGAGCGCGTCGACAGCCACGAGGTGATGCGGCTGTTCCTCAAGGACACGCGTCTCAACGTGAGCCCGGCCTATCTGATGCCGGGGTTCGCGTTCGGCGGCTCGTGCCTGCCGAAGGATCTGCGCGCGATCACGAGCCGCTCCGTCGCTCACCACCTCGAGCTGCCGGTGCTGCAGAACATCCTGCGTTCGAACGACGAGCACATCGAGGCGGCGATCCACCTGATCGAGCGGCTCAAGAAGCGGCGCGTGGGTGTGCTCGGCCTGTCCTTCAAGGCCGGCACCGACGACCTGCGCGAAAGCCCGATCCTGCGGGTGATCGGGACGCTGGTCGGCAAGGGCTACTCGGTGCTGCTCCACGACCCGAATCTCGACATGGAGCGGGTGCTCGGCGCCAATCGACGTTTCGTCGAGGATGAAGTGCCGTATCTGCCGGAGCGGATGCGTCACACGGTCGACGAGGTGCTGCGCGACAGCGAAGTGGTCGTGATCGCGAACGGCTCGGCCGAATACCGCGAGCTCGGCCCGCGGCTCGTGGCCGGGCAGGTGCTGGTGGATCTCGTTCACGCAGTGGATCCCGCCACGGTGCGCAACGCGGAGTACCATGGGCTCGCCTGGTAGGGTTCTGCATCTGTCCGAGAATCTCACGCTGCCGTTCGATCGGCGCGTGTGGATGGAGCTCAACGCGCTCAAGGATGCCGGCTACTCGGTCGCGGCGATCTGTCCGGCCGGCGAGCGATGGGCCGCGGGCCACGAAGTGCTCGACGGCATCGAGATCTGGCGCTATCCGCCGCCGCCGCCGACCCAGGGCTTCGTCTCTTACGTGTGGGAGTTCCTGTACTGCTGGCTGCAGACGCTGTGGCTCACCCTGCGCGTGCAGTCGCGCGGCGGCTTCGACGTGATCCACGCCGCGAATCCGCCCGACACGTTCTGGGCGATTGCGCTGCTCTTCAAGCCGTTCGGAGTGCGCTACGTGTTCGATCATCACGACCTGTGTCCGGAGCTGTACGTGGCGCGGTTCGGGGCGGAACGTGCCGGGAGCTGGCCGCATCGGGTGCTCGGCTGGCTCGAGTCGGCGCAGTACCGGACCGCCGATCTGGTCATCGCGACCAACACCTCGTATCGGCGGATCGCGCTCGGGCGCGGCCGAATGGCGCCGGAACGCGTGTTCGTGGTGCGCAGTGGCCCGAGCCGCCATCGATTCGCGACCGTGCGCGCCCCGGACCTGGCGCTCAAGCACGGGCGGCCGTACCTGGTGGCCTACCTCGGTGTGATGGCGCCCCAGGATGGAGTGGACCATCTGCTGCGAGCGGCGCATCACCTGGTGGTGACGCTGGGGCGCCGCGACGTCTCGTTCACGCTGATCGGAGCCGGTGATTCATTCGAGGACCTGAAGCGGCTCTCGCACGAGCTGGGTCTCGACGAGGACGTGCGGTTCACCGGGCGCATTCCGGATCCCGAAGTCGAGGCGATCCTCGCGACCGCGGACGTGTGCGTGAGTCCTGATCCGCTCAACCCGCTCAACGACGTGTCGACGATGAACAAAGTGCTGGAATACATGGCGTGCGCGAAGCCCGTGGTGTGCTTCGACCTGCGGGAGCATCGCGCGTCGGCCGGCGATGGCGCACTCTACGCCGAGCCCAATCGCGACGAGGACCTGGCGGCGGGGATCGCGACGCTGCTCGACGACGCCGCGCGACGCCATTCGATGGGCGAACGCAATCGGCAACGCTTCCTGGATTCATTGTCATGGGAACACAACACCGGCGAGCTGTTGCGCGCCTACGAGACGCTGTGGAATCCGCGCGCCTGAGCCTGCTGATCGCCGAGAGCGGTCGAACGCTCGGTGGCACCGAGCGAGTGGTGTGGGAACTTGCCACGCGCCTGCCCTCGCATCGCTACGACGTGCAGGTGTGGCTGTCGGACGCGCCGGCGGTGAACGAACTCGCGGAAGCGCTGGCGGCCCGCGGCATCGCAGTCGAACGAATGCGTGAAATCGAATCGCGCTGGGACTGGCGCGGCATGCTCGCGACCTGGCGGCGCCTGCGGCGGCTCAAGCCGACGGTGCTCCACGTGCATCACGTGTGGCCATCCGCGGATCGCTATCTGGCCGGACTCGCGCGGGCGGCCTCGGTGCCGCATCTCGTGATCACGGAACATCTGGTCGGCCATCCGAACTCGCGCGCCCAGACCACGCTCAAGCGGCTCGAGCTGGACGGTGCCGACGCGGTGACGGTGGTGAGTGAGGCGATCGCTCACTCGCTGACCGCCGACTACGGAGTGGCGCGGGAGCGCCTGCGCGTGGTGCCGAACGGGGCCGAGACTCCCGACGAAGACGTCGAATGGCCGCTTGCACGCGCGCTGCGCACCTCGCTCGGCGCGGGAGTGTCGCGACCGCTGTGGGTGTGCGCGGGGCGGCTCGAGTCGCAGAAGGGGCAGGACGTGTTGCTCGATGCGCTGGCGCTCGTGCACGGTCGCGGCATTGCGTTCGTGGCCGCCTTTGCGGGGACCGGCGGCGAGCAGGCAGCACTCGAGCGGCGCGCGACCGAGCTCGGGCTCGCGGATCACGTGCGGTGGCTCGGCCAGGTCGAGGAGATCGGCCCGCTGCTGCTCGCCGCCGACCTGGTGGTGATGCCGTCGCGCTGGGAAGGCCTTCCGCTCACCCTGCTCGAGGCCATGGCGCGCGGCCGGCCGGTGGTGGCCAGTGCGGTCGGCGGCATTCCCGAGGTGGTCGAAGACGGTGTGCACGGCCGTCTGGTGCCCGCCGCCGACGCGTCCGCGCTCGCGGAGACGCTGGCGGACTGCGTTCGCACCCCCGATGCGACGCGGCAGCTCGGCGTGCGCGGCCTCGAGCGCGTGCGTCAGCGCTACACCTGGGAGCGTGTGGTGGAGTCATTCGAGACCGTCTACGACGAGGTGCTGGGGCTCGCGAGCTTCGCCGGCTCCACGCGCGTCGCAAGCAGTCGCCCGGACGGCGGAGGGCCGCGATGAGGCTCGGAGTCGTGGTGCCGTGCCATCGGCAGGAGCGACACCTTCCGCGCACGCTCGCCGCACTCGGGCGAGCGCTTGAGGGGCGCGATTGGCAGGGTGTGGTGGTGCGGACCGGTGGAGGGCCCGCGCCCGAGCCGCACCCGCAGTGGCTGCAATCGAGTCCGCCGGCGCTCCAGGTCTCGACGCCGGGGGCTTCGCGCATGCACGGACTTTCGCTCCTCGCGGGGGAGTGGATTCTGTTCGTCGACGCCGACACCGAGGTCGATGCCGCGTGGCTCGCACGCGCGCTTGCGACGGCGACCGCGGCCGAGGCGGGGCTCGCGGGTGTCGGCGGGCGGCTCGAGGAGTGGAACGAAGTCGCCGGCGCCGAGCGGTGCGCCGACCCCGACATGAATCGTGTCGGTGATGCGGAGCGCGAGGTTCCGTTGCTCACGACACCGGTCTTGTACCGGCGCGCGGCGCTCGAGGCCGTCGGCGGCTACGACGTCCGGCTGTCGGCCGAGGAGGATTTCGAACTCGGCATGCGTCTTGGTCGTTCGGGGTATCGGTTGCGCGTGGTGCCGGGTCCCGCCGCGCGTCACTGGAACGATCCGCGTCCGAGCTTCGCGGAGCTCGCGCGCCGCTGGCGCAGCGGACTCGCATTCGGTCCCGGGCAGGCGCTGCGACTCTACGTGGGTCGACCCGGGTTCGCGCGGCTCGCGGCTCGACAGTGGTTCGCATGGTTCGCGCTGGTGTTCTGGCTGGCGGGCGGTGTCGCGCTGGTCGCAAGTCTCGCGTCACGGTCGCCGTTGGCCGTGGCCGCGTGGAGCGCCGCGCTGCTTCTGATGCTGCTGGCGCTCGCGTTTCGCAAGCGCAGCGCGCGGCTCGGACTGCACGCATGGCTCGCATGGACTCTCGGTGCGGCCGGGCTGGTGGCGGGCTTCCTCGGGTTCGGCGGTGCGCGGACCGCGGCGCAGAGGACTTCATGATCGTTCACGGTTTTGCGGGCAACGACCTCTACCCGGCGCGCTTCGGCGCATCGCAGCGCCTGCTGGGGCTCTATCGCGGTCTCGCACGGGGGCACGAGACCCACGTGCTGGCACAGGTGCCGAACCGCCATCCGGGTCCGGTTTCGCTCGAGGTGAGCGGAATCCGCGTGAGACGCGCGCGGGCCTGGTACACCGCGATCGCATGGCGCCTCGAACGCGCGCGGCTTGCGCCCGACGCGATCGTTGCGCTGGCGCACGATCTCGCCGCCGGCGCGCTGCGAGCCTCTCTACCGGGAACTCCAGACGTGGTGATCGCGGATCTCGCGCTCGCGGGTGTGCTCTCCGAGGCGCGAGGTGCGCTGCGTGTCTATCACGCCCACAACGTCGAGCTCGACCACTTCCGAACCGCCGGCCCGCGGGTGCTGGGCCGTGGATTCTGGGCGCAGGTGGTGCGTTCGATCGAGGCGCGGGCGTGCGCGGCCGCCGACCTGGTCACGGTGACGGGCGCATCCGATGCGGAGCGCATGCACGAGGAGTACGGCGTGCCGCCTGCGCGACTGCTGGTGATCCCGAACGGCTACGACGAGACCGCGGTGCGTCCCCCGAGCGTCGAAGAGCGGTCGGCCGCGCGTGCCGCATTCGGATTCGAGTCGGACGAGACGGTGGCGTTGTTCCTGGGCTCGGATGTCCCGCACAATCGCTCGGCGCTCACCGAACTGCTCGCACGCGGGCTGCCGGACGCCGGCACGCGCGTGCGAGTGCTGGTGGTCGGCGGAGTCTCGCGCGCGCTCGCGGCGAGCCACGATGCGCGCATCGTCTCGAGACCCGAAACCGACGACTTGCGCACTGCCCTGCACGCCGCCGATGTCGGACTCAATCCCGCCCTCTCGGGCAGCGGCAGCAACGTGAAGCTGCCGACCTATCTGGCCGCGGGCCTCGCGGTCGTGACCACGCCGCACGGCGTTCGCGGCTACGAGACGCTCATGGATGCCGTCGAGATCGTGCCGCTCGAGAAGTTCGGCGTGCGGCTCGCCGCCGCACCCCGCGGCTGGCATGCGCGTGGCGCCGCACCACCCACCGCACTCGCGCGTCACGCGTGGGGGGCACTGGGCGAGCACTGGGGCGAGCGCCTCGGCGAGCGCGTGCGTGCCCGCCTCGGCGCGGCGGCGACACCACCGACCGCGGATGCGCCGCGCGAGGTGCGCGCATGAAGATCGCGATGATCGGCCAGAAGGGAGTGCCCGCGACCTATGGCGGCATCGAGCGCCACGTCGAGGAGATCGCGGTGCGGCTGGGTCGTTCCGGACACGACGTATCGGCGTTTTGCCGCCTGCACTACACACCCGAAGACGCGCGCCTGCCGGGCGTCCATCTGTTGCGGCGCCCCAGCATCCACACCAAGCACCTCGATACCGCGAGTCACGTGCTGTGGTCGACGGTCGAGGCGATGCTGCGCCCGTTCGACATCGTGCATTTCCACGCGCTCGGGCCTTCGGCCCTGGCGACGCTGCCGCGCCTGACCGGCTCGCGCACCGTGGTGACCGTGCACGGCCTCGACTGGCAGCGTCAGAAGTGGGGTCGCTTCGCGTCGTGGGTGCTCAAGCAGTGTGAAGGACCGGCCGCACACTTTCCGAACCGCACGATCGTGGTGTCGAAGACGCTGCGCCAGTATTTCAAGGAGCATCATCACTGCGATGCCGTTTTCATCCCCAACGGCACGCACCTGCCGCAGCCGCGCCCGGCGCGCAAGCTCGCCTCGCTCGGCCTCACACCCGGGAAGTACGTTCTGTTCGTGGGGCGACTGGTGCCCGAGAAGGGTGTCCACTTCCTGTGCGAGGCGTTCAGCCGCATCGACAGCGACATGACGCTCGCGCTGGTGGGCGGGCTCTCGTTCACCCAGGACTATCTCGATCAGCTCAAGCGCTTCGAGGGGCCGCGGGTGCGATTCCTCGACTACATGTACGGCGAAATGCTCGAAGAGCTGTGGAGCAACGCGTATGTGGTGGTGCAGCCCTCGATCCTCGAGGGCCTCTCGATCGCGCTGCTCGAGGCGCTGTCGTACGGGCGCTGCGTGCTGATGTCGGACATCCCGGAGAACCGCGAGGTGGCGGAGGAGTGCGCGGCCATGTTCCAGAGCCAGAACGTCGACGATCTCGAGCGACAGCTCCGCATGCTCCTCGAACACCCCGAGGTCGTGCGCCGCTACGAATCGCAAGCCCGTGGTCACATCGCCGAGCACTTCTCGTGGGACAAGGTGGCGGCGAGCACCGAGGCGGTCTACCGCGAGCTGCTCGCGACCCGGCGCTAGACCCGCACTTCGCGCGCTCCGGTCGCGGCGGCGAGTGCGAGCGCGACGGCATAGACCGCCGCACCGCACAGCAGAGTGGCGGTGAAGCCGCTGTTGATCGCGACCGTCATCGCCAGCACCGAGCCCAGCACCGAAGTGGCGCCGTTGACGCCCCACGCCCACGGGATGAGGTCGGAGCGCCCGTTCGCGAGTCGTCGCAGGCCGAGCGGCATTGCGGTGCCGAGCAGCAGTCCGAATGGCGCCAGCGCGAGCACCGCGACCAGGATTCGAAGCGGGCGATCGAGTCCGACCAGTGCGTGGAAGAGCGGCGGCCACACGAATGATGCGACGACGATCGCGGCCAGGATCGCGAGCAGCAATCGCTGCAGCGTCGCGCCGGCGGACTCGAGCGCGATGCGCCGCGTCCAGGCGCTGCCGATCCCGGCGGTCACGAGGATGGTGGCGAGCACCACGCTGAGCGCCAGCTCCGGATGGCCGAGGAACAGCATGAGACGCTGGAAGGCGCCGATCTCGAACAGCATGAAGCCCAGACCGAGCGCCGCGAAGTAGCCCATCGCGGGGATCGCTCCGACCGGCAGTCGCTCGCGACGCGCCAGCGCCGGCGCGAACAGCATGAGCGCGCTCAGCAGTGCCGCCACCAACACCAGTGCGGTGAGCAGGAACACCGCACGAGCGTTGACGAACTCGCCTGATTGAATCAGGAGGCCGCGCCAGAACTGAGTCGGCTTGACGACGTAGAAGAAGAACGGTCGGTCATCGCTGACCGGCGAGATGTCGAGCGGATTGCGCTCGATCACGCGCCGCCAGTCGGGCGTGCCGAGCAGCTCGCCGTAGAGCCCGATGCCGGGTCGGCCGGGGGCGGCCACGATCTCGAGCCCGGTGCGAGCGCAGTGCTGCTCGAGCCGCATCAGGTCGGTGGGCGTGAACGGGATCGCCTTGACCAGCACCGAGGCGCGATCGTCTTTGCGCACCACCACGATGTGGTGGGCGGGAGCATTGGAGCCGCGGCGCTCGAGGGCGGCGAGCGCCAGGCTCACCAGTCGGATCGATTGCTGCGGAGGCTCCTCGTAGTAGCGCTGGATCGCGATGATGCCGGTCGGCGTCAGGTGCGAGAGGTAGTCCTCGTACGCCTCGCGTGTGTAGAGCGTGTTCTCGGTGAGCGAAAACGCACCGGCCGAGGTGGCGGCATAAGTGTCGATGTAACCGGCCTGGATGACGTCCCAGTGCTGGTTCGAGCGGCGGATGAAGCTGCGCGCTTCGTCGTTGACGACCTGAACCTCGGGACGATTGTAGATGCCGCCCGAGAATGCCGCGTAACGGTGCTTCATCAGATCCACGATGATCGGATTGACCTCGACGGCCGTGATCGAGCGAGCTCCGGAAGCGATCGCGGTGAGCAGATCGACGCCACCGCCCGATCCGATCACGAACACGCGCGGGTGCTGCACCAGCGCGTACTGAACGGCGATCAGTCCGTCACGCAGTGGCGCGAGTGCCGTCGAGTCGCCGTTCCAGCGCGAGATCATGGTGTTGGAGGCCGCGTCGATCTCGATCAGCAGCGAGTCCGGCGAACCGGTGTCGCGCACCGCGACGCGCGAGAACGAGTTCCAGCGCTCGTACTGCACGTCCGGTTCCTCACGCCCGCGGAAATAGCGGAGGTGCAGCCAATTCGTGGACGGGTTCGCGGCCAGTGCGCCGAGCGCCGCCAGCGCCAGCATGCCCGCGAGCACCGCGACGCGACCGTGGCCGGCGCTGCGCATGAACAGGCACGCTGCGACCGCCGCCAGTGCGGAGACCCCGAACATCGAGCCGGGGCCGCCGAAGTGATCGAGCAGCGGCACGGTGACGAGACAGCCGAGGCCGGCGCCGAGCAGATCGAAGAAGTAGAGCCGGCTCGCGGAGCTTCCGTGGTGCCGGAACACGATCGCCACCACCAGCCCGCCGACGTAAAACGGGATCACCGCGGTCAGGTAGAGCACCGCGACCTGCGCGATGGTGATCAGCGACAGACCTTCGGAGCCCGCCCGTTGCAGGAAGCCGGTCAGCATGGCCTGACCTGGATTCGCTGCGAACAGTGCGAAGCACAGCGGCACCAGCAGCGCGAGCGCGAGCGTCAGCGTGCCGGCCTGAGCGGCGGCGCGCTCGGCGCGGAACGCGCGCGGGAACAGGTAGACCGTGAGTCCGCTCGCCGCGAGACCGAACAGGGCGACCGAAATGGTGAAGAACGCGAAGTGGTACCACATCACCACCGAGAGGATCCGGGTGAGGGCCACCTCCAGCATGAGCAGCGAGGCGGTGGTGAAGAACAGGCCCCAGCCCGGTCCGGCGGAATTCGCATTCATCGTGCGCGCGGCGGCCACGTTCGGGGAAACCTCCACAGGATCGAGCGAACAGCGGTTCGAAAGGCGCGCGAGAATACCACACGATGCTTGCCGCTCCCGGAGGCGTGTGCTAGCACTCCCGTGCGGCACGATGCCGCATCCTATGCATGATCACTTCGTGCTGGTGCTCGCCGGAGGACGTGGCGAGCGCTTCTGGCCCTGGAGTCGCCCGCAGCGGCCCAAGCAGCTTCTGCCGCTGGCGCCGGGCGGCCGAACGCTGCTCGCCGCGACGCTCGAACGCGCGCTCGCGCTCGCTCCTGCCGCTCAGGTGCTGGTCCTCACCGCTCACGACCTCGTGAACGCGGTGCGCGATCAGTGTCCGGCCGGCGTCGCGGTGGTCGGCGAACCGGTGGGTCGTAACACCGCCCCCGCGATCGGCGCCGCGGCCGCCTTCTTCATGGCTCGCTCGAGCCGCGCCGCGTTCGCCGTGATGCCATCCGATCATCTGATCGAGGATCTCGAGGGCTTTCGAACCGATCTCTCGCGCGGATTCGAGGTCGCCCAACGCGACCGCGTGCTGGTGACATTCGGGATCCGGCCGGGGCATCCGGAGACCAACTTCGGCTATCTACGGCGCGGAGCACCGCTGGCGGACCGGCTTCATCGGGTCGCCGAGTTCACCGAAAAGCCCGCGCTCGAGCGGGCGCGCGAGTGGGTGGCGGGCGGTGAACACTTCTGGAACAGCGGCATCTTCGTATGGGGTGCGGCCGCGATCCTCGATGCACTCGAGGCGACCCGACCCGACCTGGCGTCGCCCCTGCGCACGCTGGGCTCGGCGACCGACGTGGCGGCGTTCGAACGCGGACTGGCGACCGTTCTTCCGCCGCTCGAGTCGATCTCGATCGACTATGCGGTGCTCGAGCGTGCTCCGAACGTGGTGATGCTCGAGCCGCGCTTCGACTGGGACGACCTGGGCTCGTGGAGCGCGTGGGCGCGCCGCCAGCCGCGCGACGGGCGCGGCAACGTCACGTTCGGAGACGCCGTCGCGGTCGACTCCGACGGTTGCATCGTGGTGGGAGAAGGAGGCACGGCCGCGGCACTCGGCCTGCGCGACACCGTGGTGGTAAATGCCGGCGGCGCGACGCTTTGCTGTCCCATCGATCGCACCAATCAGGTGCGCAGGGTGGGCGAAGCACTGCGAGCACGGACGGGAGCGACCTCGTGAGACGCTCATTGCAGGGCCCGAACCGGCATGCGTGGCTCGGCTGGCTGCTGCTGCTCGCCACGCTCGGCGCGATGCGCGGGCCCGCGGCGGCGGCACCGGCTCGGCGAGCGCTCTACGAACCGCCGCGCACCGTCGCCCCCTCGGCGCAGGCGCTCGAGGTGCTGCGCACGATTCCCGAGCCGCTCGAGGTGCGTGCGAGAGTGGAGCCACCGACCGAAACCGCACGTGCCGACACCGCGATCGCGGCCGACAGCCTTCCACCGGCGCCTCGCGACTCGACAGGCGGTGCGTCAGCGGCCGACTCGTCCGCGCTCGAAGAGCCACCGGCGCCCGAGCCGACGCGAGCGCTCGGCGACACCGCGCTGGCGGCCCCGGCGCCGATCGACTCGTCCGCGACTACGCCGCACGATTCCACCGCGAGTGCGGCGTAGTCGCGGAC
>JABFRW010000072.1 GCA_013140805.1 Candidatus Eisenbacteria bacterium | reverse complement strand
TAGGAGGAACGCCCGAGGTGATGCAGGACGGACGCACCGGCTGGCTGGTGCCGGCCCGGGATCCGGCCGCGCTCGCTCGAGCACTCGCCTCGGCGCTCGCCGACCCGACCGAAGCGCGGCGCCGCGGGGAGGCCGCGCGCGTCGATGTGCTCGCGCATCGCAGCATCGCCGCGATGGCGCGAGCCCACGAGACCTTCTACGAATCGGCGTTCGCCCGCCGCCGAGAGGACGCATGAACTCGGTCGTCTACGTCACCACCGCGTTTCCGACCCAGGCGTTCTTCCTCGAGAACGAGGTGCATCGACTGCTCGCGCGCGGCGTGCGGGTCCGGGTGCTGCGGCTGCGAGGTCCCGGACAGAACGTGCAACCCGAGCATCGGGTGCTCGAGGCGGTGACGACCAGCGTCGGTTCGCCGTTCGCGCCGGCCGGATGGCTCGCGCTGCTCAGATGGCTCATCCGCAAACCGCACGTGCTGATCCCGGACGCGTTGCGCATGATCTGGGCTTCGCGCGGCAGCCTCTACGCCCTTGCCGGTCACATCGGCTACCTGCCGGCGGCGGCGCGGGTCGCGAGCCTCGTCGAACGTGAACGGTTCGATCGCATTCACGGCGGCTGGGCCCATTTCCCCGGCAGTGTGGCGTACCTCGCGGCACGCCTCACCGGACGGCGCTTCAGTCTCGCCGCACATGCCGGCTCGGACCTCTACCGCACCCAGGCGTTTCTCGCCGAAAAGGTGCGCGCCGCCGACTTCGTAGCGGCGTGCGTGCGCGGCAACGCCGAGATGCTTCGCACGCTGGCCGGGCCTGCGTCACACGTCGAGTGGATTTATCACGGCGTGGACCTGACGCGCTTCGACGGTAGCGGACGCGTGCGTGCGGCCACCCCGCAGTTCCTGACCGTCGGACGCCTGCACGCAGGCAAGGGTTACGACACCGCGATCCGGGTGCTGGCGCGGCTGCGCGAGCGCGGCTTCGATGCGCGGCTGGAACTGGTCGGCGACGGTCCCGAACGCGAGCGTCTTGCGACACTGGCGGCGGAGCTCGGCGTCACCGATGCCGCGACCTTCCGCGGCGCGTTGCCGCAACGAGACATCCTGCCGCTCTATCGCAGCGCGTGGCTGCTGCTCGCTCCGAGCCGGGTGCTCTCGAACGGTCGCCGCGACGGGATTCCCAACGTGATCGTCGAGGCGATGGGAATGGGGCTCGCATGCGCGGGTACCCAGGCTGCGGGACTCGAAGAGGCGGTCACACACGGCGTGACCGGCACGCTGACCGCACCGGACGATGTCGAAGCGATGGTGGCCGCGATCGAGCCGCTGCTTCGTGATCCGGCGGCACTCGACCGGCTCGGCGAGGCGGCACGCCGCCGCGTACACGAGGGTTTCGACGTCGAGTCGAACTTCGAGCGCACGTTCCAGCTCCTGATGTCGACCGGGCGTGCGGGAGCCTCGCGATGAAGGTGTTGCACGTGGTCGAATCGATGCGCCGCGGAGGCGCCGAGACGGTGGTGGTCGAGCATGTCCGCCACGCGGCGCCCGACATCGAGTCGCACGTGGTCGCCCTCAACTTGGACGGTCCGGCGCTCGAGGCCGCGCGTGCCGCCGGCGCCCACACCACCGTACTCGGCAAGGGCGGCGCACGGCTCGAGGGCGTGCGACGCCTCGTCGCGCTGGTCCGCGCCGCGCGCCCCGACGTGATCAACGGACACAACGCGACCGGGGGCCTCTACGCGACGCTGGCCGCGGCGCTGACCGGTGTGCCGGTGTGTTTTCGCACCGAGCACACGCTGCACTTTCGCGGTCGCCACTCCGTTTTCTATCCGCTGCTCGAACCCCTGGCCACCGCCTTCACGCGACGCGTGGTGTGCGTGTGTCAGGCCGTGCTGGAAAGCCACGTCTCCCGCCTGCCCTGGATGGCTCGGCGCTTCGTCACCGTGGCCAACGGCATCGCGTCTGCACCGCACACCCGCCCGCGTGAGGAGGCGCGCCGGGAGCTCGGCCTGGACCCCGATTCGGTGGCGCTGCTCACGATCGGCAGCCTGTCGCGTCAGAAAGCCCAGCACGTCATGGTCGAGGCGTTCGCGCGCGTCGCCGCGACGCGGCCCGCCGCGGTGCTGTGGATCGCGGGCGACGGTTCGCGCCGCGCGGCACTCGAGGCCCAGGCCGCGGCGCGAAACGTCTCGGAGCGGGTGCGATTCCTGGGACCGCGCGAGGACGCCGCGGACCTGCTCGAAGCCTGCGATGTGTTCCTGCTCTCGTCGGAGCGTGAAGGCCTGCCGATGACGATCCTCGAAGCGATGCGCGCCGCGCGGCCGGTGGTCAGCACGCGGGTCGGTGGCACGCCGGAGGCGGTGGTCGACGGCGAGACCGGACGACTGGTCCCGATCGGCGACGCGGAAGCCCTCGCGGGGGCGATCGACGAGCTGGTCGGCGACCCGGCGCGCCGCGCAGCGTTCGGCGCGGCCGCACGGCAACGCTGGCAGCTCCGCTTCACGGCCGAGCGCATGGTGCGCGAGACCGAGTCCCTCTATCGTGTGGCGCTCGCCGAGGCGGCACCGGCCCGTCGGGTCGCGTGATGGGAGGGAGCCCTTGAGTCTTTCGGTCTGGAATACGCGTGTGCCGCGCTCGCCCGAGTTCAGCGCGAGCTGGAACGCGCGCCTCGCGCGCTCGCCGCACGCGAACTTCTCGTTCGATCTGCGTCTGATCGACTGGGAGGCCTCGCACGGTCGCCACGCGGAGCTGGTGCAGTTCGAGGGGCCCGGGCTCGCGGCTGCGTTCGTGTTGCGCGAATCGCACGGCGAGCGCGTGTGCGGTTGGCCGTGGCGCACTCAGGCGGTGATCGAGGGCCCGGAACGGCTCGGCCCGGTCGGCATTACCGGCGAGGAGACCGCGGTGCTGTTCGCGCACGCGCGCGAGCTGGCAGGTGGGGGTGCAGTGCGCTGGTATTCGCCGCACGCGCCGCCGCCCGGCATCGCGGGGTTTCAGGCCGGCACCACGCTCATGTACTCGATCGTGCACGAGGACGACGATCTGTTGCACGCGATGAGCTCCAGCAAGCGACGCATGGTCCGCAAGGCCCAGCGGCTCGGCTACGTCGTGCGCGGGCATCGGGGACTCGACGACCTGCGGTCGTTCGCGACCCTCCAGCAGGAGACCACGCTGCGACATGGACTCACGCCCGACGTTTCGCCGGCCGCGGCGGCTCGCCCGGGGGAGCGCTGGCGTGAGTGGGAACTGCCGTGGATGTGGTTGCTGGTCGCCGAACTCGAAGGCAACATCGAGTCGGGACTCGGAGATGGGGTGTTTCGCGGTGGCGTGCTGGAGGCGCGAGCCGGGGCCAGCAGCGAGCGAGCGCGCCTCGACGGCGCGTTCGCGTTGCTGTCGTTCGAGGAGGTGCGGCAGGCGCGCGCCGACGGCTACCGCTGGATCAACCTCGGCGGGATGAATCGATTCAAGCGCGAGTTCGCGGGCGACCTCGCGACGCCGATCGCCTACCACGCGTGGTTGTCAGCCCGCGGGCTCTCGGCGATCCGTCACCGCGGCGAAGTCACGGTGCGCCACGCGCGCGAACGCGCCAGACGCGTCGCGCGACGATTGCGGCCGGCACGTGCACCAAGTCTCGCTGCGGCCGCGCATCCGCCGCAGCTCGAGCGCTGGAGCACCCGCGAGAAGCGTCCGTCCGGGTTCGAAGCGCTGTGGAGTCAGCGCCTGTCGCGCTGCGCGCACGCGCACTACGCGATGCGGCTCGATCACCTCGAGTGGGAGGCGCGTCACGGTCGGCACTCGATCGCCTTGCTGGTCGGCGATCCCGCCGCCGCGGTGGTGCTGCGCGAGGAGCGCGGCGGCTGGGTATCCGGCTGGCCGTGGCGCTGGCAGTGCGTTGTCGAAGGCGGCGAGGGCACCACCGGCATCACACCGGCGGAGTCGAGCGTGCTCGCGCTCGCGGCGGAACGCGTGGTGCCGGGCCGGCGACTCGAGTTCTTTTCCCCCGACGCGCCGGCGGCGGAGTGGCCCGGCTTTCGCGCCGGTCCGACCATCGTGCTGGACATCACGCCCGAGGAGGACGTGCTCTGGAAGGCGCTCGACAAGTCCAAGCAGTCCAGCATCAAGAAGGGAGCTCGCGACGGGCTCGTCGTCGTGGTCGCGGATCGTCCCGAGCAGTTCCGCGCCTTTCATCGGCTGCAGAACGAAACCGAGGCGCGCCGTCGCGCGGACGGTGAACTCGACGCGACGTTCGTCGCACCCGAATCGAACCTCCCCGATCCGGCCCCCGGAGAGGGCTGGCGTGAATGGGAGCTTCCGTGGCACTGGTTGCTGGTCGCCGAACGCGACGGGGTGGTGGAGGCCGGTTCGGGATTCGGATTCGCGCCCGGCGGCATGCTCGACTACCGCACCAACGCCTCGTCGCTCGCCGGCAAGAAGTCCGGCGCCAACTTCATGCTCGCGTGGGAGGCGGTGCGTCGCGGACGCGAGTTGGGCATGCGCCGCATGAACTGGGGCGGCGCCACGCGCTTCAAGCGCGACATGCGAGGCGAACTCGTCGAGATTCACTGCGGACTCGGCGGCGGCCCGGTGTGGCGGCTGCCGAACGAATTCGCGGCGGCGGTGCGCCGCTCGCGGCCGCGCGTGGCAGCGTGGTGGAGAAGTCTGCGCAAGACCGGGGAGGGTAAATCGCGATGACGATCGAAGCCGCGCGTGCGAAGTTCGAGCGATTCCTGCGATGGACGATCGAGGTCGAGTATCCGGCCCACCAACGTTTCCTGCCCGCCGGCGAGCGCGAGGCGTTCGGCGACTACTACAAGGGCCTTCCGAAGCCGGGCGACGAAGAGGCGATCCGCCGCAAGCTGCGCGGCACCTGGCGCGGGGATGCGGGCTGGACCGCACGCTGGCTGGCGCGCCGCGACCGCCCGGTGGTGCTCGACGCGGGCTCCGGATTCGGCACCTTCGCCATGATGTACGCGGCGGTCGGCGCCGAGGTGCTGGCGGTCGACCTGCGGCCCGATCGGCTGGCGGCGGCCGATCGGCGCCTCGCCTTCTACCACGAGACCACCGGCGAGACGCTCGCGGTTCGCAACCTGCGCGCCGACCTGACGCGCGAGTGGGAGCGCAATGTCGACCTGGTGTGGGTCTATAACGCGCTGTCGCACATCGACCCGCTCGATCCGTTCATCCAGAAAGTGCGAGAACACCTGAAGCCCGGTGGCGTGCTGGTGGTGGGCGACATCAACGGCGGCAATCCGATCCACCTCGAGCGGCTGTCGCACGTGCGCGATCAGGTGCACCAGGAGTACGTCGCGCCCGACGGCCAGCGGCACGCCTACGCGGTCGAGCGCACCTTCACCCCGTCGCAGATGCGCGCCGTGATGGAGTCGAACGGCCTGCGCGTGGTGCATCACGAGCTCTACTGGGGCGGACTCGCGACGTTGCCGGGACCGATCTACGACTGGGTGATGCAGCCGCTGCAGCGACAGTGGAGGCTCGGCGAACGCCGCGCGCGCCGACAGCTCATCGTGGCGGGGCGCGGGGATTGAACGGAGCCACGCTCGATCCTTCGCGGCCGCCCGGCGCGCCGCGCTCGATCGCGCCGGTTCCGCGCGCGCCCTACGCGTGGATCAAGCGCGGTTCGGACCTGGTAGGCGCCGCGGCGCTGCTGGCGCTGTTCGGCGTGCCGATGGCGCTCATCGCGCTGCTGGTACGATTCGATTCGCGCGGACCGGCGCTGTTTCGACAGCGCCGCATCGGCCGCGGCTCGGCCGAGTTCGTGATCTACAAGTTCCGCACCATGGGAGTCGGCACCCCGGAGGTCGCCTCGCATCTGATGGTCGGCCGGCATGCTTCGCACGTGACGCGGATCGGCGGATTCCTGCGTCGTTCGAGCCTCGACGAGTTGCCGCAGTTGTTCAACATCGTGCGCGGCGAGATGACGTTCGTCGGCCCGCGCCCGGCGCTCTTCAATCAGGACGATCTGATCGCGATGCGCCGCACGGCCGGCGTCGACGCGCTCAAGCCCGGGGTGACCGGGTGGGCGCAGATCAACGGCCGCGACGACGTGCCGAACCATCGCAAAGTGGAGCTGGATCGCTACTACCTCGAGCGCTGCGGTCCGGCGCTCGACGTGGCGATCCTGCTGCGCACGCCGTTCGCGCTGCTGGTCGGACGAGGCGTCAATTGAGCCGCGAGCCTGCACCCGCGCCGGCGGCTTCGCCCCGCGCGGAGAGCGTGACCGCTGCGCCGCGCCGCTGGCCGCTCGGCCGCTTCGCACGCGTGGCGGTGCTGGCGCTGCTCCTCGCGCTCGTCTATCACCGCGCGCTCGCCAAACTCGCCGAAGTGTGGCGCACCAACGAGAGCTACTCGCACGGACCGCTGGTCCCGATCGTGGTGCTGGCGTTGCTGTGGCTGCGGCGACGGGCGATCGCCGCGGTGCCGCCGGCTCCCGATGCGCGCGGACTGGTGCTGGTCGTGCTCGCGTGCGTGGCGCTCGTCGCGGGCATGCGTGCGGACCTGTTCGCACTCGAAGGCTACTCGCTGCTCCTGATGGTGTTCGGGCTCGCGATTTCGTATCAGGGCATCCCGCGCCTGCGCAAGCTCGCGGTGCCGCTCGGCTACCTGATCTTCATGCTGCCGTTCCCGCCCGTGATCGTGAACGAGCTGAGCTTCGCGCTCAAGGAGATCACGGTGCGACTCTCGACGACGCTGGCCGAGCAGCTCGGCGTACTGGTGCAGCGCAACGGCATGTCATTGTGGCTGCAGGGCGGCGAGCTGCGGGTGGAGAATCCGTGCAGCGGGCTGCGATCGCTGATCGCGCTGCTCGCGACCGGTGCGCTGTTCGCGATCTTCCAGCCCGGCGGTCCGTGGCGCCGCATCACGATGTTCCTGTCCGCGATCCCGGTCGCGATGTTCAGCAACGTGTTGCGGATCACGCTGCTGCTGGTGGTCGGGCACTACCTGAGCGTTCAGCAGGCCGGCGGGCGTGCACATGACTGGTCCGGAGTGGTGCTGTATGCCGCCTCGCTGATCGGGCTGCTGTCGGTGCGATGGTGGCTGTCACCGCGCGCTCGTCGCCCACGCACCGACCGCCAGCCCGCGGTGTTCGCGCGATGATCCGCTTCGTCGCCACCGTGCTGCTGCTCGCGCTCACCGGCCTCTATGTGGCGCTGCATCCGCCCACCGACTACGCGCTCGGGGGCAACATTCTGGCGAGCTGCCCGCTGCTGCTCGATGACTGGAACGGTGCCGAGCTGTCGTTCGAGGATGCGGTGATCGAGGAGCTGCGGGCGGACGAGATCCTCGTGCGGCGCTACCAGCGCAATGACCAGCGCGTGTGGCTGTGCATCGTCTATCACCAGCGGCGACGTTACGGCGCACACGATCCCAAACTGTGTTACGAGTCGCAGGGTTATCTGGTCGAACGAGTCGAACCCGCTCGCATCCAGGATGGAAGTGCGGAGGGCCTGGTGGTGAATCGGTTCGTCGCCCAGTCGCGCCGCGAACGCCGACTGGTCTACTACTGGTGGAATGCCGAGGGACTCGCAACCTCGGACGTGGCGAAGTTTCGCCAGCGACTTGCGCTCAAAGGCGCACTCGGGGCGCCGGCATGGGGGGCATTCGTGCGAGTCGAGACGATCGTGCACGCGACCGACGAGGACGCCGAGCGCGTGGTGCGAGACTTCGCTTCGAGTGTCGCGCGCTCATTGCCGTCGATTCTCTCTCGAGCGCCGCGGACTGGCGCGTGAATCCGCTCGAACAGATCGCACTGGCCGGACACGCGCTCGCGCTGGTGGCGCGGGCGAGCCTGCATCCACGCCTGTGGATTCCGTGGCTGCCGCTGATCCTGGTCGAGCTGGCATGGCTGGCGCTGCTGGCGGGCTTTGCGCATCCGGCGGTGTCGGGTGTCATGGCGCCGCTGTTGACGGCGATCTCGGGCGACGCGGTGCTGCACTACCCGAATGTGTTTCGCATTCTGCCGGGGCTGCATGCGCGCGGCGCGTTCGTGATCGTGGCGACGCTCGGCTCAATCGTGGTCGGAGCGTCGGTGTGGGTATTCGACGAGCTGTGGGCGGGCCGCACGCCGCATCCCGGTGTGGCGCTGGGCGAGGCGCTGCGCCGTGCTCCGGCGCTGATCGTCGCGCAGGCGCCACTGCACCTGCTCACCGTGGTGTTGACGTTCGGGCTCGCGGGATGGATGGAGGGGCGCGGCAGCTCCGGGATCACGGTGCGCGCGCTGGGTCTGCTCGCGACCCTTGCGGCGACCGTATTGCAGGCGCTCTTCCTGCTGGTCCCGGTCCATGTGATGCGGGCGTCGCGCTCGCCGCTCGGCGCGTGGCTCGAGATTCCGCGCGTGTTCATGCGCGCCGGAGTCACGGTCGTGGTGCTCTCGACGCTGGTCACGGTGGCGGGCTTCCCGCTCGAGTTCCTCGCGCGTTTCACCGAACGCCTGGTCGAGCGTGGCCGGCCCGAACTGGTCGCCGCGATGGTGGTGGCGCAGATCGGATTCGCGACGCTCGCGGGATTCGTGCTCGCGGGGGCGGCGGTGGTGTGCTACCGGACGCGCGTGGAGGACGACACGTGGGCATGAGATCGCGCTGGGCGCTCGCGTGTCTGGTGCTCGTAGCCGCGGCGGGCTGTCGTCCCGGCACGCTGTCGGAACGGTGGCTGGCCGAGAAGGCCGCATGGCATGCGCAACGTCGCGTCGACCGCCTGGCGATCGATCCGCGGCTCGCCAGCGAGCGAGATGTCGCGCAGGCGCTCGCCGCGCATCGCTCGATCGCGCAACGCTGGCCGGCGGCGGTCTGGGTGCCGCGCGCGATCGCCGGCGACACGCTGGCGCGTGATGTGGCGCGGATCGCCGGGCGCGCGCTCGTCACGGTCGCCCTTCAATTCTTCGAGC
>JABFRW010000071.1 GCA_013140805.1 Candidatus Eisenbacteria bacterium | reverse complement strand
GCGCCAGTCGCTCGATCGCGGCCTCCGCGAGCACCAGGCCCGGCTGCACCACCGCGAGCGGCCACGGCGGCGAGGCGTCGTGCGCCAGTTCGATCGGGAGCGCGAACGTGGTCGCGAGTCGGCCATGGCGGGCGAACTCGCGCGCGGCCACCGAGTACTGCGCGGCATCGAAGCCGAGCACCGGCGAGCGACGGCCGAGTGACCACGCCTCGGCATGCTGAACGCACAGCCATGCTCCGAGGACGGCGACCAGGATCGGTCCGACGTGCTCGCCCCAAGACGTCCGTGTCAGGCGCACGGCGCGGATGATCGGACATCGAACCCGGGGCCACAAGCGACGAGGCACGCGCGGGCTGCGAAGCGTCGAGCTTTCGCCGCTTCGAGCTCCGCGGTAGCATGCGCTCCGTTTCGAATGCGCCGCACCTCGTTCCGTCGTGGAGAGCCCCGCCGATGGCCCGTCTCGTCGAATGCGTTCCGAATTTCTCAGAAGGCCGCCGTCCGGAAGTGGTCGATGCCATCGTGCAGGCGATCGCGTCGGTCGCCGGGGTGACGCTGCTCGGACACGAGCTGGACCCGGATCACAATCGCTCGGTGCTCACCTTCGCGGGCGAGCCCGAAGCGGTGATCGAGGCGGCGTTCCGTGCGATCGCCAAGGCCGCCGAACTCATCGATCTGAACCAGCATCAGGGACAGCATCCCCGCATGGGCGCCACCGACGTCGTGCCGTTCGTCCCGATCGAAGGCGTCACGCTGGACGACTGCGCGGGCTACGCACGCACTCTTGCCGCGCGGGTCGGGAGCGATTTGGCAATTCCCGTGTTCCTCTATGAATCGGCCGCGAGCCGACCCGAGCGGGTCAATCTGGCCGACGTGCGGCGCGGCGAGTTCGAGGGCCTGCGCGAGCAGATCGGCACCGATGCGGCGAAGCGGCCCGACTTCGGCCCCGATCGCATCCATCCGACCGCGGGTGCGACCGCGATCGGCGCGCGACGCTTCCTGGTCGCTTTCAATGCCAACCTCAACACCGGAGACGTGCGGATTGCGAAGGCGGTCGCGAAAGCGGTCCGCGAGCAGAGCGGAGGGCTCAAGAACGTGCGCGCGCTCGGATTCTCGATCGAGGACGGGCGCCGTGCGCAGGTGAGCATGAACCTCGTGAACACCGAGGCCACTCCGATCCACCGCGTGCTCGCGCTGGTGCGCGACGAGGCCGCGCGCTACGGCGCGACGATCTCGGGTTGCGAAGTGGTCGGGCTCACGCCGCTCCATGCGCTGCTCGACGTGGCCGAACACGCGCTGCAACTCGAGAACTTCCGGCGTGACCAGGTGCTGGAGCTGCGCCTCAAGCAGCCACCGCTCACCGAGGCGGTCACCATCGCCTCGTTCTTCGACCAGGTGGCGGGGCCGACCCCGACCCCGGGTGGCGGCACGGTCGCGGCCTTCAGCGGTGCACTCGCCGCGTGTCTGCCGGCCATGGTGGCGAGCCTCTCGATCGGCAAGAAGAAGTACGCCGCCCACGAGTCGGAGCTGCGGGCGCTCAAGACCGAGGCGGAGGGACTGAGAGGGGAGCTGCTGGCGCTCGCGCGAGCGGACAGCGAGGCGTTCGAGGCGGTGCTCGAGGCGGGCCGGCTGGCTCAGAGCAGCCCGGCCGAGGTCGCGGCGCGGGCCACCGCCCTCAACCAGGCGAATCTCGAGGCCTCCCGGGTGCCGCTCACGGCCGCACAGGCGTGCGGCAAGGTCTTGCGGTTGGCGGGGTTGGCGGCGCGGATCGGAAACGTGAACGCGGTCACCGATGCGGGTGCGGCGGGGCTGCTGGCGCGGGCCGCCGCCGAGGCCGCACTCCTCAACGTGGAAATCAATCTGAAGTCCGTCGCCGCTTCGGCCGATAAGCAGGTCGTGGAGTTGGACGTTCGCCGACTCCGGGACGCGCTGATTCGCGACTCGGAGGAATGCCAGGCTGCCGTTCGCTCCGCGCTCGATGTTTCCTAGGGACTGGAAATCTCCGGACCTGCTTGCAGGCCCGGGCTCATCGACGGAACGCGCGTTCCGTTCGGGAGATCTGCCAACTTGGAAAAGGCGAACGAGATCAAGCGGCGCGCGCAGCGATGCATCCAGAACGGTGATCTGGATGGGGCGCTGAACGAGTACGAAAAACTCGTACAAGCGCAGGACTCGGACCCCTATAACTTCGTCCTGATCGCCGACCTGCACTACAAGCGGGGCGATCACGACCAGGCGGTCCAGCGCTATCTTGCGGCGGTCGGTGCCTATGAAAAGGCCGGCCTCTACAAGAATGCCATCGCCGTGTGCAAGAAGATGATGCGGCTGTCGCTCGCGCCCTCCAAGGTGCTGGAGCGACTCGCCACCCTGCACGCGCTCGACGGCCTCGGCACCGAGGCTTCGCTCTACTTCATGCAATACGCCGAGACGCTGGTGCGCGACTCGCGGCCGAAGGAAGCCGCGGAGGCGCTGCGCAAGGCGTTCGACGCCTGCCCCGAGGAAGTGAAGGCGCTGGAGCGACTCAGCGAGGCATGGACGCTCGCCGATGATCCGCGCCAGGCAGCGCTCGGAATGGCGGAGGCGGCTCACGCCTACGATCGGCTCGGTCAGCTCGATCAGGTGGAACGGTGCCGCAAGCGCGCCGAGCAACTGCGCCCCGGAGTGATGGCGGAGTTCGCGTCGTCGAGCGGAGGGCGGCAGATGCAGGAACCGGCGCCGAACGTGAGCGCCTATGATTCGAATTCGCTGGATCTGGATCCTCCCGGCGACACGCCGTCCGAATCCGCGGGGGAGATGCCGCAGGACGGCGAGATGGTGCACGACCGCCCCGAGGGCCCGCCACGCCTGCGTCTGGCCGAAGACGGCGGAGCGCCGCAGCGCATGGGCGACATGATTTCGCTCGGGACCGAGTCGATCGTGCCGCAGCCGTTCGCTCCGCCCGGCCTCGACTTCGAGCGGGTGCCGCACTCGGTGATCAACTCGACGTCGAATCCGCACTCACTCGATTCGAACGACGGCTACGCCTCGGGTCCCCCGCGCCTTGGTGCCGACGATGGCTTTACGGCCGGTGCGCAGACCCACGCCGCAGTTGAGGCGAGCGAAGACCATCGCGGCGACGATGAAGCGCGCGCGATGCTCGAGATCGCCGCCGCCGAAGCGGCCGCACACGCGGAGTTCGACGACTCACAATTGACCGACGAGATCGAGGAAGTGCACGAGATCTCGATCGACGAGGACGACTCCTCTCATCGCTTCGAGCAGGCGGTGGCGCTGGCCGAACGCGCCGCCCATGCCGCCGAACCTCCGATCTACGAGATTCCGAACGACGACGCGGCCGAGTCTGCGCCGAACGACGCGCCGTCATTCACCAACGACTCCGAACCGCCCAAGCTGACCATCGCCGACATCGAGTCGCTGCTCGCACGCGCCCAGGAACGCTTCCGTGGCGGCGATCGCGAGGGGGCCGCCGAACTGCTGGTCGAGGCCGCCATGGCCTACGAACGCTCGGAGCGGCTCGAGAACGCCGCCTCGATCTTCCGGAGCCTTGCGCGCGGACCGCAAACCTCGCCGCGCCTGCTGGAGCTGTGGCTCGGCAACTGCGAGCGCCGCGGTGACCGTCGCGAGGCCGCCGAAGTCTCCTGTGAACTCGGCGACCGCGCACTGAACGACGGCAACGTCGCGTCGGCGAGCGAGTGGTTCCAGCGTGCCTGCGACGCCGATCCCGACAACGCGATCGCGCCGCGCCGACTGGCCCGCCTGGCGGAGCTGACGAGCCAGCCGGCCCCCGTCGCGCCCGTCGCGTTGGAAGAAGCGCCGAGTCCCGAACTGCCCTCGCCGAACCACATGGCGAGCGTCAATCCTCCGCTGCCGCCCGCTCCCGAGCCGGTCGGAATGGCACCCGTGGGCGCCAACCCTGCGCCCTCCGTGTCGGCCGTCGAGGGGGAGGACGGCAAGGTCGCCCTGTCCCTCGGCCGGGCCGAGGCGGTGAGCTTCGACCTTGGTGCTCTGCTGTCGGAGTTCCATCGCGGCATCGAAGCTCAGCTTTCCGGCGACGCCCAGAGCCATTACGATCTCGCCATGACATACCGCGAGATGGGCCTGCTCACGCAGGCGGTGGATGGTTTCCGGTTGGCCGCGGCCGATCCCGCGTTCACGCATCGCGCATCCGAGATGATCGGACGCTGCCTGGTGGACGAGGGTCGTTTCGAAGAGGCGATCCGCGAACTGTCGGAGGTCTTGCGTTCACCGCACCTCTCGACCGAGTCCGTGCTGGGGCTGCGCTACCAGCTGGCACTCGCACACGAGACGGCCGGCGACGCGAAGGCCGCGCTCGAGGAATACGAGCGCGTGTTCGCCCAGCAGGCGAACTACTCCGACGTCGCGCTCAAGCTGCGCGCACTCCGACAGAGTTTGGGGCTGGCGTGAAGCCGCGGCCGCCCCGCATGACGGGCGGCCGGCGGGTCGATCTCCACGCGCACACTTTCTTCAGTGACGGGCTGCTGTCGCCCGAGGCACTGGTGGAGCGTGCTCGTGAACGTCGCCTGGCGGCCCTCGCGGTCACCGACCACGACACGCTCGAAGCGATCCCGCGCGCTCGCGTGGCGGCCGGAACCTCGCTCGAACTGGTGCCCGGGATCGAGTTGTCGGCTCACGCCGACGGCACCGACCTTCACATCCTCGGCTACTACCTCGATCCTTCGCATCCGCGCCTGCGCGAACGACTCGAGCGATTCCAGGACGAGCGGCGCGAACGCGCGGTCGGAATCCTGCGACGCCTCGAGGCACTCGGACTGCCGCTCGATCCCGACGATGTCTTCGATACCGCTGGTCCCGGCGTGGTGGGCCGGCCGCACGTGGCGGGAGCGATGCTGCGCGCCGGACACGTGACCAGCATCGACGAGGCGTTCCAGCGCTACCTCGGCCCGCACGGCTCAGCGTATGTGCAGCGTCCCTCGTTCCGACCCGAGGAAGCGATCGATCTGGTGCACGAAAGCGATGGAGTCAGCGTGCTCGCGCATCCCGGTTCCGCACTGGCGGATCCGGTGATCGAGCGGCTCGTCGCGCGCGGACTGCGCGGCATCGAGATCTGGCATCCGGCGCATGGCGTGGCCACGGTGCGCCGCTACCGGGCACTCGCGCGTCGCTTCCGGCTGGTGGAGACCGGTGGCTCGGACTTCCACGGGCACGCGCGAGGCACCGATCTCGGCAGTCAGGGCGTACCGACCGCGGTGCTGGACGCGCTCAAGCAGGCCGCCGGCGTCACCGGCTGAGCGCCTCGCGCGTTGACGCGCTCGGAGCGGCTGCGTAACTTGTCGCGCGCCCCGACCCTGCACCGCCCCGCCGGAGGAACGATCACGCTCGCGTCTCGCGCATCGTCCCGTCGCACCGCCTACGCGGCCCTCGTCATGGCGGTCGGGCTGACCGGCGCCTACGCCGAATCAATCCCGAACTTCGAAATGCTGACGCTGTCCGCATTCGCGGCGGGCGTGCTGCTCGGCATGCGAGACGGCGCTGCGGTGGCGGGACTCACGATGCTCGCCTACACGCTGCTGAATCCCTACGGCCCGGCGCATCCGTGGGTGATGGCGTCGCAAGTGGTCGGCATGGCGTTCGCGGGTGTTGCGGGAGCCCTGTT
>JABFRW010000070.1 GCA_013140805.1 Candidatus Eisenbacteria bacterium | reverse complement strand
AGCGCGCTCACCGGCTCGATTCCGCGCGCGTTGCTCACCCTCGCGATCCCGGTACTGATCTCTCAGTTCCTGCGCCTCGGTTACCAGTGGGTCGACGCGCTGTGGGTGCGGGGGCTCGGCGTCGACGCGACCGCTGCGGTCACCAGTTCGATCTTCGTGTTGTGGCTGGTGATGTCGATGAACGACGTGTTCGCGATGGGTGTGACTGCGTACGCGAGCCAGCTGATCGGCGCCGGCGACCGCCAGCGCGCGGGGCTCGTCGCCTATCGCGGCATCCAGGCCTCGGCAGCACTCGGAATCCTCGTCGCGATCGTCGGCCTGATCGCGGCGCCGCGCATCTTCGGCCTGATGGGCGCCGATCCCGCGTTGCAGCACACGGGTGGCGCCTACCTGCGCATCGTCCTCGCGGCGGCGCCGTTTCTGATGGTGGCGCTGACGTGCGAGAACATCATGCGCGCTGCCGGCGACACGCGCACGCCGCTGCTGTTCGACTTCGCGGCGCTCGGTATCAATGCCGTGGTGGCGCCGCTGTTGATCTACGGCGTCGGCCCGTTCCCGCGCATGGGTGTGGTCGGCGCCGCGTGGGGCACGTTCTTCTCGCAGGTCCTGCTGGTGCTGTTCTACGGCATCGCCGCGCTGCGCGGGCACGCCGCGCTGCCGCTCGCGCGGCGCAGCGACGGGCGGCCGGTCGGCATCCTCGGCATGGCGCGCGTGGGACTGCCGGTCGCGCTGATCGGCAGCATGTTCTCGGTGGTCTACATCGCATTCGCACGCTCGGCCTCGCAGTGGGGCCCGGCCTCGATGGCGGTGGTGGGAATCGCCAATCGAATCGAGGGCCTGCAATTCGTGTGGTCGGCGAGTCTCGGCATGGCGACCGCGACCCTGGTCGGGCAGAGCCTCGGCGCCGATCGCCCGGACCGCGCGGTCGCGTCGCTGCGCCTGGCGAACCTGTGGACCGCGGCGCTCAGCGTGGCGGCGAGTCTCGTCATCGCGATGTGGCCGCAGGTGTTCCTGAGTCTGTTCTCGAACGATCCGGAGGTGATTCGTGTCGGGATTCCGTACCTGCGCATCCTGACGTTGTGCTTCGTGCTGAACGGACTCGAGATCGTGACCGCCGAAGGCATCCTGGGCTCCGGACACACTCGCGCGATCTCGCTGATCTTCACGATTTTCTCGCTCGCGCGCATTCCGCTCGCGTTTCTGTTTCTATACTGGACCGGCACCGGGGTGCTCGGGATCGCGTGGGTGATCACGATCACCTGTATGGTGCGCGCCGTGCTGATCCTGGCGTGGGCCGCGCGAGGAACCTGGAAGGGCGGGCTCAAGTCGGAGCTCGCGGACACGCCGGCGAACGGCTAGGAGGATCGATGGCGGACTACGAATACGTCATCGTCGGTGGTGGCGTCGCTGCGGCCTCGGCGCTCGAGGGCATTCGCGCGCATGATCGCGACGCGCGTGTGCTGGCGGTGTCGCGCGAGAATCACGCGCCCTATCACCGCCCGCCACTCTCGAAGGGACTGTGGAATGGCACCACTTCATTCGAGCAGCTCTCGGTGCTGCCGGACGGCTGGTATGCGGACCACGGGGTCGAGCTGCGGCTGAGGCGCGAGGTCGTCGAGCTGGACCTCGAAGCCCGCCGCGTGTGGGACGACCACGGCGCCAGCCTGAGTTACGAGAAGCTGCTGCTCGCGACCGGGAGCCGACCGCGGCGCCTGGAGGTCGAGGGCGCCGAGTTGGACGGCATTCACTACTTCCGACAGCTCGAGGACTACCTGCGTCTCAGCGACGATCAGCAGCGCGTGGATCATGTGCTGGTGGTCGGCAACGGTTTCCTCGGCCTCGAGCTGGCCGCCGCGCTGCGACAGGCCGGGCGCGAGGTGACGCTGCTGTTCGCCGACGAGTATCCGTTGCGTCGAGTGCTGCCACGCGATCTGGGCATGCGAGTCGCCGAGTTCTACCGCGAGCAGGGAATCGAAGCCGTTTCCGGCGAGACCATTGCGCGCTTCCAGCGTGTCGGTACCGAACTGGTGGCGACCACGCAGAATCGAAACGAAGTCACGACTCAGCTCGTGGTCGTCGATCTCGGCACCCAGCCGCAAACCGATCTCGCGGACGCCGCGGGGCTCGAGGTCGGCATGGGCATCGAGGTCGACGATCACGCCCGCACGACGAACTCGCACGTGTGGGCGGCCGGCGAGGTCACCGAGTTCCCGTGCGTGCCGCTCGAGCGCATCATGCGCGTCGAGCAATGGGATCACGCACGCGAGCACGGTCGCGTGGCGGGCGAGAACATGGCCGGCGCCGATCTCGTCTACGACCACCTGCCACGGCATGACGGTCGTCTCTTCGACCGCGAGTGGTCGGCCGCCGGCGACATCGACGCGAGCCTCGCGGTGCACGCGGTGTGGCGCGAGCCGCTCGAATCCGGCGTGTTGTTCTACCTGCGCGAGGACGTGGTGCGAGGCGTGATGCTGTGGAACCTGCCCGCAAACCTGGATCGTGCCCGGGCCGTCATTTGCGCGGCGCGCGCGACGAGCTCGAGCGAGCGCGAGGCGCTGGCGCTCGAGATCTCGGACTAGGCTTCGCGAGCGCGGTGATCGCGGTCACATCGAGCGTGAGCGAGGCGGCGCGAGGATGCCCGAGGCGTTCGGCCACCACCGTTGCCCACAGCGTCAGCACCGGCGCGCGGTTGATCTGGATCTCGCTCATGCGTTCGTGCCGTCGCTTGCATGCCGGGCGAGAAAGCGGCGCACTTCGGCGGCGAGTGCCGCCGCGTCGTGCTGAAAGAACGCGTGCCCGCCTTCGAACGGCGGCAGGCAGTGCGCCGCCGGCATCGAGGCGGCCAGCCGTTGCGTGTGCGCCGGCGGCACCACCGCGTCGTCACGGCTCGACACCAGCATCACCGGAATCCGCTCTGCGAGTGCCGCGAGCCGCGGCTCGATGCCCGCGACCCCCGGGAGCGCAACGTGTGCGATCTGAAAGCGAACGTCGTCCTGCGTGGTGAGCGCAGCGCCCATCATGCCGCGCTCGATCACCTGCCGGGGAGCCGCGGGGTGGAAAAGGCCGCGCTTGAGCCACGCCACCCGCACCACGACGCGCGCCATGAGCGGGGGATTGGTCCACGCCGCGGGCCATTCGCGCAGAAGCGGCAGGGTGCTCGATTGCAGTCGACTGCCGCGATAGCGGTCATACGCATTGATGAGCACCAGCGCCGACAGGCGTTCGGGGTGAGCGAGCGCGTACTCGAGCGCCAGTGCACCACCGAGCGAAAAGCCGAGCAGCGGAAGCGGGGCCCCACCGAGTCGCTCGATCTCGGAGTGAAGACGCTCCACGACCGGCCCGAAGCCGCGCTCGGGAGTGGGGTCGGGCAGGCCGTCGCGCCGGAACGTCATTGCGCGACTCGGGAAGTCGCTCGCGAGCTCCTCGCGCAACGAGTCGAAGTGGACCTCGGCGCCGTAGACGCCGTTGAGCATGAGCAGAGGGGGACGCGGAGGTGGCGTGGTCATGACCGCGCCATCTTACCGTGGAACCTCGATCTGCCGAGATTTCGCTGTCGGACGACCCGCGGTCGGCGCTAGGCTCAGCGTGCGGTCGATCGCCCCTCGACCGCTCTCCTCTGCTTGAGAGGAATCGAACATGCGGAACTCCTGGATCGGATTGGTTTGTGCTTGCGCGTTGTTTGTCGCGGGTCATGCGATGGCGGCCGACTGCCCGACGAGCGAATTGATCTTCCCCCCGAGTCAGGTGCTGACGACTGCGGCGATCTTCGACTCCAGCGTGATCGATGCCAACGGAGCAGGGTTCCGAGTCGGCTTCGACCTCACGCGCGGCGAGGTGCACGTCTATCACTGTTGCGGACTGGCGGGGAAGACGACCACCGCCCGCGATGCGTTCGATGTGATCGGCGTGGCGAGCGGCACTCCCGTGAACGTGGTCGCCCGGATGACCGTCGACGGATGGATCTGGACCCGTGGCTGCGGCGGTACCGGATGCAGCGGCTTGTTGTGGACCACGCTCACGGCCGGTGCGCTCACGAATCAGATGGTTCTGAGCCGGACGATCTTCTCGGCTGACAGTATCCATGTGACGGGTGTGGTCGAACTGCCGGTGACGATCGTCGCGGGGACACCGTTGACCATCGAGTTCAGCATGCATGGCATGCGTGCCGCCGGTGGGGCACATGGCGCGCACGGTAGTGGTCGATACGAGTTCGTCGGTTTGACGCCGGGGATGCACATGACGTCGTGCAGTGGCTACGTCGATCAGGCGGTGCCGACGCTGCGCTCGACGTGGGGAAAGCTGAAAGTCACCTACCGCTGATCAGCGCGGTTTCCGCGGCTCGGCCGCCTCGGCCGGTGGCTCCACCAGCTTGCGGCGCGCCCACGCCCATTGCATGGACTCGAGCTTGCCGTTCACGTCGCCCTCGATGCGTGCCGAGAGCGAGTCCGGGTGCGACTGCCAGTAGATGACGCGTTGCGGGAAGTCGTGAGCGAGATTCTCGAACACCACGCGCCGCGACTCGAGCGTCTTGAGCGGGAAGTGTGTTTCGCCACGACCATTCGGCAGTGAGACGTATTGAATGGTGTCGCCCCGCTGGCTGACTCGAAGGAACTCGAAGCCGACCGTTCGCCCCGCTCGCAGGTCGCGGTGCATGCCGACCAGCATGCCGCCTTCGGCGCTGGTCCAATGCTCCTCGTACTGCACGCCGTCTCGAACCCCACCCCAGCTTCCCGAGAGCCACGCCAGCGAAGCGAGCCGCGGCTCGGCAGCGGCTGCCGCCCAAGGCGTGCACAGGACGGCGAGCAGCGCGAACGCGAGCAGCAGAGAGCGAATCGACTTCAATGGAGCCTCCGATCGGATCGAGTGAGGCGACACCGTACGTGGCGGCGACGGCTCGGCGATAGAAGAAATGCGACCGATCTCAGCACGGCGGATTGAAATACGCCCGCAGCCGATCGTCGCTCACGAAGCGACGCGCCAGCTCGAGTTCCGGATCGCCGATCTGCACCGGTGTCGCGCCGGTGAAGCGGCGGAACTCGCGGATCAGATGCGCCTGGTCCGCGAAACCGCAGTCCCATGCGAGCCCCGCCCAGTCGATGCGGCCGTTGCTCGGAAGGCTGGCGAGGATGCTCTGGAATCGGATGGTGCGCGCAAGCACCTTGGGCGTCACGCCCACCTGGCGCAGAAATGCCCGCTCGAGCTGTCGCACGCTCCAGCCGACGTGCGCAGCGAGCGCTTCGATCGATTCGCCGCCGCGTGTCGCGAGTAACCGATCGACGGCCGCCGCGACCGGCACGCGAGCGCGCGTCGCGTTTGCGATCCGCGCGGCGAGCGCGGACTCGAGCCGCGTCCAGAGTGGCTCGAGCTCCGACTCGCACCGCAGTTCGTTCGACAATCGTTCACCCGCTTCGCCCCACAGCGTCGCGAGCGCGACCGTGCGATCGGTCAACGCATCGAGCGGGTCGCCGAGGAACGCGCACGCTCCGCCGGGTCGGAAGCGCACGCCGATCGAATGCAGCGCATTCGTGGCGCGAAAGCCGAATGGCCGCGTGATCTGTCCGACCACGAACAGGCGCGGCTGCTCGAGCCACCGGTCGGGGCTCGGACTCCAGAGCGCCGGCGCGCCCGCGTGATAGATCAGCTCGACGCATCCATCGGGGAACACGCGATGCTCGTGGGCGAGAGCGGCGTCCGGCACGCTTGCTCGTGCGCCGGCCAGCGACCACAGGCACTCGACGAGCGGGGCGAGCGCGGCGGCAGGTGTGCGCTGCACGTACTCCACGCGACTAGTTCACGTCGCGCTTGTCGTGCGGGTCGAGCGCGTCGCGCAAGCCGTCGCCGAGGAAGTTGAAGCAGAACAGCGTCATCGAGAGCGCCAGGCCCGGGAAGATCACGAGCCACGGGAACACCGCGAGCACGCGGGCGCCGTCCGAAACCAGTGTTCCCCACGAAGCGTTCGGCGGCTGAACGCCGAGGCCGAGAAACGACAGGAATGCCTCCTGAAGGATGATCGCGGGCACCGTCAGGGTGGTGTAGACGATCACCGGCCCGAGCGTATTCGGCACGATGTGCTTGAACACGATCGCGAGGTCGCTCGCCCCCAGTGCGCGCGCCGCTTCGACGAAGGTCTGCTGCCGAAGCGACAGCACCTGCCCGCGCACGATGCGCGCCATGGTGAGCCACTGCACGAGTCCGAGTGCCACGAACAGCATGAGGATGCTGCGGCTGAAGAACACCAGCAGCAGGATCACGAGGAAGATGTACGGCAGCGAATAGAGCACGTCGACGATGCGCATCATCACGTCGTCCACGCGTCCACCGCGATAGCCCGCGATCGCGCCCCAGCTCACGCCGATCACGAGACTGACGAACGTCGCAACCAGCCCGATCAACAGCGAGATCCGGCCGCCATGCACGACGCGCGCAAACGTGTCGCGCCCGAGATCGTCGGTGCCGAACCAGTGGACCGCCGATGGCGGCGAGGCTCCGAGCGCCAGGTCCTGCGCCGCGGGGTCCGCGAGTCCCGGAATCCACGGTGCCGTGAAGGCCACCAGCGAAATGATGACGAGAAACGCCGCCGAGACGACCGCGGCGTGATTGCGCCGCATGCGACGCCAGGCGTCGCTCCACAGGCTCTGCGGCTCGGCCGCGAGTCCGAAGGCATCGGGGGCGTTCGTGGCCGCGCTCATGCCATCTCCACACGGGGATCGAGGAAGCCGTACGCCACGTCGACGATCAGGTTGAGCACCATCAGAAAACTGGCGTAGAAGAGCACTTCGCCCATGACGAGCGTGTAGTCGCGGTTGAACGCGGCGTTGACCAGGTATCGCCCGAGTCCCGGCACCGAGAAAATGCTCTCGACCACCACCGAACCCATCAGGATGCGCGCGGCGGCGGGCCCGATGTAGGAGACGACGGGGAGGATCCCGAGTCGCAGCGCGTGCTTGAGCACCACCACGCGCGGCGCGAGCCCCTTGGCGTAGGCGGTGCGGATGTAGTCCTGTCGCAGCACCTCGAGCATGCCCGCGCGGGTGAGCCGCGCGACGTAGGCGACGTAGGCGGTGGCGAGCGTCAGCACCGGCAGCACGCGGCTCGACGGTCCCTGCCACAGCGCCGGTGGGAACCAGTAGAGCGAGAGCGAGAGCCCCAGCACCAGCAGCGGGCCGAGCACGAAGTTGGGAATCGACACTCCGGCCAGCGCGCCGGCCATCGCCGCATAGTCGGTCCGCGTGTTCTGCTTGACCGCCGCGATGATCCCGATCGGCACGCCGACCAGCAGAGCGACCAGCAGCGCAAGTCCGCCGAGTTCGGCCGAGACCGGAAACGCTTCGGCGATGATCTCTCGCACCTGCTTGGCGGGGAACTTGTAAGAGGGGCCGAAATCGAGGCGCACCGCATTGCCCAGGAACCGCAGGTACTGGACGTGCAGCGGTTGATCGAGTCCATAGGAACGCATCAACTGCTCGCGCGCCGCGGCCGGAATCTCTCGCTCCGACTGGAAGGGGCCGCCGGGAGCAAGCCGGATCAGGAAGAAGGTGAGCGTTCCGATCACCCACAGCGTGGGAATGATCATGAGCACGCGACGGACCAGGAACGCGATCACTTCGCTCTGGTCTCCAGGCTCGCCACTTCGGGCGGGTGTTCGCGCCACTGGCGATCGATCCACACGTAGGTGAGCGGGTGGACGTCGAGCGGCGTGATGTAGATCCCGCGCACGTAGGGCTTGACCATCTCGTTGGTCGAGTAGTGGTAGATCGGGATCACCGGCGCTTCGTCGAGCAGGATCGCTTCGGCTTCACGCAGCGTGGCCATGCGTTTCGCCACGTCCAGCTCGAAGCCCGACGCGTGAATCAATGCGTCGTAGCGCGCGTTGCTCCAACCCGAGCGGTTGTTGCCGTCGCCAGTGATGAAGCAGGCGAGAAACGTGTTCGGATCGAGGTAGTCGCCGATCCACGAGCGCCGTGCCACATCGTAGTCGAGGTTGGTGGCGGCCTGCAGATACGAGCCCCACTCCTGATTCGACAACTCGACCTCGATCCCGAGTTCGCGCTTCCACATCTGCTGGATCGCCTCTCCGATGCGGCGGTGATCCTCGCTGGTGTTGAACAGAATCGAGAGCTTCGGAAACCCCTTGCCGCCCGGATAGCCCGCCTTCGCCAGGCACTCACGCGCTTTCTCGGGGTCATACGGAACGGCGGGTGGCGGCTGGTAGCCCGGGTATCCGCTCGGCGTCATGTTGCCCCACGGGTCGCGGCTGCCTTTGAGCAGGTCGCGCGCGATCGATTCGCGATCCACGCACAACGTGAGTGCTCGGCGCACCCAGACGTCGTCGTAGGGCTTACGCGTGGTGTTGATCGAGTAGTAGTAGACGCCCTGATAGGGGCCGTGGCGGAAGTCCTTGAAAGTGCGCAGGTGCGGGATGAACTGCGACGGCAGGTAGCCGCTCGGGTTCCAGTCGAACACGCCCGACTTGTAGAGGTTCGCGCAGGTGTTCAAGTCCTCGACCGTCCAGCCGACGATGCGCTCGAGTCGGATGTTCTTGCGATCCCAGTAGCGCGGATTGGGCACGAACTCGAAGCGCTCGTTCTGCCGCCAGTGATCGAGCAGGAACGGCCCGTTGTTGACGATGTTCTCGGGACGCGTCCAGCGCACGCCGTATTTCTCGATCGCGGCGCGCGGAGTGGGCAGGCAGGTGTAGTACTGAACCAGATAGAGGAAGTAACTGGTCGGCGCGCGAAGCGTGATCACCAGCGTGCTGTCGTCGGGCGCCTGGATGCCGACCTGGTTCTCGTCGGTGAGCTTGCCCTTGTTGAACTCTTCCGCATTCTTGATCGGTGCCAGCAGGTTGCCGTAGCGCGCGCCGGTGGCGGGATTGATCACGCGCAGCCACGACCAGCGGAAGTCTGCGGCGGTGACCGGCGCACCGTTGCTCCATGCAATTCCCGGCCGCAGGTGAAACGTGTAGGTGAGGCCGTCGGGCGTGATCTCCCAGCGGTAGGCCTGCCCCGGCCGCGGCTCGAGCGTGCGTGCGTCTTCGCGCGTGAGCCCTTCGAACAGCAGGCGCGCCACGCGACCGTCGGGCTGGCCCGAGGCAAGGCCCGGGTCGAACGACTCGGGCTCGGCACCGAGTGCGAACGTGAAGACGTCGCGCGCGGGCGGTGTGACGTCGCCGAAGTAAGCCGCATCGCCTGCCGCTGCCGTGGCCGCGTCCTGCGTCCGCGGTGCCCCGCAGCCGGCCAGTGCGAGCGTGCAGACGAGTGCCACGGGTGCCACAGGTGCCGAGTACGCTGCGGCTGCGCGGAGCGCGGCTGCAAAGCGAAACGCGGCGATCGAACGAGCGAGGCGAAGGGCGCTAGGCGTCACGGCGCGGGAGTATAGCAGCGGGCGAGCGAGCGCGAACGCGTTGACCCGGTGGCTGCATCGGGTGTCTGCTGCGGAGTCGTACCTGGTTCGCGGAGCGGAAGGAAGGACACCGGGAGGCCCGAGGTCGAATGAGTTCGTCGAGCGCCGATTTGCCACCGGACTCGCTCGTGACGAGAGCCTGGGCGCGGATCCCCGCCGTCGTCCGGGCGGTGCTGGTTGGCTTCATCGTGCTGGGGATCGGCGGTTCGGTGAGTGGCGTGCTGATGTTCGCCAACCTGCGCCTGGCGCCGCGGCTGCCGCTGTTCCTGCCACTGACCGCGGTGTGGTTGTGGCTGTTCTGGCGCTTTGCGAACGGCGCCGGCTGGCCACGCCGCACCTCCGCCGCGCGGCGCGGCTCCCTGCGCGCGCGAGCGCTGCCCGCCCGGGTATGGGCATGGGCGCTGATCGCGGGCGGACTCGCGCTGATCGCGGTCATGGGGATCGCGTTCGTGACCTATCGCTTCGCAACGCTTCCGGGCGCGGCGTACCGCGCGCCATTCGATGTCGCCGCGTTTCCACCCTGGACGATGGCCTCGATCTTCGTCGCGGTCGCGCTCACTGCGGGAGTCGTCGAGGAAGCCGCGTTTCGCGGCTACATGCTGTCCGGTATTCAGCGACGACATGGCTGGTTCGTCGGCATCGGACTGGTGACGATCCTCTTCTACCTCGCGCACCTGAGCCACGCGTACGCGACGATCGCATTCGTCCCGTTCTTCCTCGCCCACGGGCTCGTGTTCGGCCTGCTGGTGCGATACACCGGTTCGATCGTGCCCGGGGTGGTGCTGCACGCACTGTCCGATCTTGTCGTACTGCCGATGCAGTACGGCGTCGTGCCATCGGCGGGGCAGTGGGAGTTCGTCTCGCACGGATGGATGACGCTTGCGGCCGCGGTGGCCGCGGTCCCGGCATTTCGGAGACTCGCGCGCGCCGCGAGCGCGATCGGTTCGGAGCCGTGACCGCGAGTTCCGCCGCCGGCGCCCCCGCCTCCAGTTTTCCGCCCCCCCCGCCGATAACGTTTTCAGCCTTACTCCCAGTACCGATCTCTGAAACGCGCCGCGCCGTGCAACCCCTCGTCCCCTCGCACGGGAGGTCCGTTGAGCGAGCCGTCACGCCCCAGTTTTGGGGACATAACTGTTGTGCTTTCGCACCTGTCCGACCGCGTGGGCGGCGACTCGGGGCCCGGTCTCGATCCGGTCCTCGGGCTGTCGTTGCGTCGCGTTCTGGTCGAACTCGAGCGCTTCATTCCGGGACTCGATGCCCCCCCGGACACCGAGGCGGCTCGTCACTTTCGTCGCGCGGCCGAGGCGGCACTCGCCGATGACCTGCCGCGCGACACGCTCGCGCGCTCGCTGCGCGGGCTGTCGTTCGCGCCGCACGATCCGCAACTGCACTACCTCGCGGCCTGCGCCTGCTTCGAACTGGGCGCGGTGCGGGAGGCCGTGCTGCTGCTGAGCCATGCGCTGTGGATTCACCCGGGTCATCCCGATGCACGCCGCGACTTCCTGAGCTTCTCGACCGCCCCGGCGGCGACGAATCCCGATCCGGCTGACGACATTCCCGCTTCGAATCTCGAAGGCTGGGAAGCGATCACGCCGAGCGAGTCGCTGGGCTTCGAATTCGTCGATCAGGAAGACGGCACCTCGCCCGAGTTGCGCGACCCCGAACGGCAGAAGCCGGTCAAGAAGCGTGCGACGCGCAAGCGTCGCAAGCCCAAGCCGGGCGACGACTCCACGCGCCGCGCCGCCTGAGTCGCGGTCGCGACGAGCCTTTTCGGCGTCCGGGAGGCGTGTGCGACACTTCGCGCGTGACGTCGCTCCTCCCCATCGGTTCGCGCGCGCGGCGCCCGTGAAACGCGGGCGCTGGCCGGTCACGCGCCTCGCACTGCTCGCCGCACTGCTGGTCGGCGGCTGGGTGCTGCTGCAGGGCGTGCGTGCGCCGCGCTGGCACTCGGTGGCTCCCGGCGTCGAGTTCGCCACGTTGCACGGCGATCCCTACTGCCGCTCGGGCAGCATCAACATTGCCGTGCTCAGACTCGATCCGCAGCGCGTGCGCATTCGCATGCGTCACTTCTTGCGCGAGCCCGACCAGAAGCCGCTACGACTCGACCAGTGGATGGCCCGCTCGCCCGCCCTGGCCGCGTTCAACGCCGGCCAGTACTACCCGGACCTGAGCTACATGGGTGTGTTCGTGAGCGGGGGCGAGGTCGTGTCGGGCACCGAGCACCCAAGCTTCCGCGCCGCGTTGGTGGCCGAGCCGCGCAGCGACACAACGGCGAACGCGCGGGTGCTCGATCTGGACCACGACCCGCTCGATCCGAAGCGCACGCAGTGGGGCGAAGTCGCGCAGTCGTTCATGCTGTTCGAGCGCGGCGGAATGCCGCGCGTGCGTCACACCGATCAGGTCGCGCTGCGCACCGTGGTGGGCGAGGACGGTCGCGGACGCATCCTGATCATCACCAGCGAAGGCGGCTACACGCTGTGGGACTTCGCCACGCTGCTGAACCGTGCGCCGCTAGAACTGGTGCACGCGCTCTCCATGGATGGCGGCCGCGAAGCACAGCTTGCGGTGCGCACCGAGTCGTTTCGCTACGCGAACTACGGTCCCTGGAATCAGGGCGAGGAGCGCCCCGAGGGGGCGCGCAACATGGTGCCGCTTCCGGCCGTCGTCACGGTGGAGGCGCGATGAGCGCGCGAGGCGTTGACGCCGCCCGCACACGCCGCACCGCGGCCGGCACTCGAACCCGCCGCACCCGGGCCGCGGTCGAGCGCGGTCCGGTCTTCGCGTGCCGGCAATGCGGCGGGCCGGTGGCCCGAACCAGTGGCGAGAAGCCGCGCAAGATCCACTGCCCGCGCTGTCGCTATCTGCTCTACGACTACCCGCGCGCAGCGGCCGGCATGCTGGTGGTGCGCGGCGATGAAGTGCTGGTGCTGCGCCGCGCACATCCGCCGCGCGTCGGCCGGCTCGACATCCCGGGCGGGTTCGTCGATGCTGGCGAAGAACTCGAGGCCGCGGCGCGGCGCGAGTTGCTCGAAGAGACCGGGCTCGCGGTCGGGCGCTGCGAGTGGCTCGGGTTTTGGTGGGATCGCTACTGGCTCGACGGTTTTGGCGCATTCCCCACCATGAATTTCTACTGGCTCGCCCGGTGGCGGCGCGGCACCCCGCGTACGGCCGACGACGCGGCGAGCGCCGAGTGGATGCCGCTCGCGCGCGTGCTGCGCGCACGGCGCGACCACGCGTGGGGGCACATGGATGCGGTCTATCGAACGGTTCGTAAGCGGCTGGCGCGTCATGCGTGACGGTGGCGGTGGGCGATGGGCACGGAGGTTGGCGTTGTTCAGCGTGCTGGTCGCTTCGTCCTGGCCGGCTCGCGCCCAGGCGAGCGCAACATCCACCGCCACCGCGGTTCCCGAATCCACCGCGTTCGAACATATGCGTGTCGAGTTCGGTCGCGCCGATCGAGTGCGTGCGATCGCGGGCGAGGAGCGGCTTACGTTGCGCAATGCACGGGTCGAAGCGAGTGGCGTGCGCTACGACGAGGCGTTTTCGCGCGGACCGCTCGGATCACGCAAGCCTGGATTGCTCGCATGGTCCGATATCGATCGAGTCGAAGTGGGTCAAACGCGCATGGGACGTTACGCGGTCCTAGGAGCCATCGGCGCGGCGGCGGTGTCGGGAATTTGGGTGCTGACCGCGCACCCGCCCAGGTCGGATGCCGGTTTCCTGACGTGGGGGGTGACCTCGGAGGGAAAATCCGTGGGGCTGGTGGTGCTCTCGGCCTTCGCGGGTGCCGCGCTAGGGGCCGGCGTCGGCCACGCATCCGCCCGCTGGCACGATGTCTACCCGGAGCGCGAGCCGAGTCCGGTCGGGGCGCGCCGATGAGCGGCGCGTGGCGTGAGGCGCGAGTGCTCGCCACGTTCGTGATCGGGCTGCTCGCCAGCGTTGCGCTGCTGTAGCTCATGGCGCCGGTCGCTGCGCAGGCGGCGAGCCTTCAAGCTCCGGCGGAATCCGCGCTCATCGTCGGAGCCGATGGGGACATCATCGCGCCATGATCCCTAGCCAGGTGATCGCCACCGGTCGCTATCAGCAGTTCTTCGCTGGAGAGCCGTGCGGCGATGAGGTGTGGCGACTCGAGACCGGCGCCGGCGAGATCGTCGTCGCGGGTGAGCACACGCTGGTCGCGCCACACCCTCTGCCGAACGTGCACCGGTACCGCGTGGCGTTGAGTGCTGAGTGGCGCGTGAAGTCGCTGGACGTCGAGTGGCAGGTCGGCGGTCGCGAACTGGTCGCGAATCACGCGGTCGAAGGCACTCGCTGGCGAGCGCACATCGAGAGTCAGGGTCACGCCCGCAGCCAGGAAGGCGACTATCCGCTTGGGTGCGAGGTCGAATACCCGACCCACTTGTTCAATACCTTCATGCTTTCCAAACGCGATTTCGCGCTCGGCGGCGAGCACGAGTTCGCGGTGTTGCGGATCGGTCCGCCCCTGATGGCGGTGAGCCCGGCGCAGATGCTGTTGCGCTGCGTCGAGCACGGCACCGTCGAAGGGCCGAACGGGCCGGTGGCGGCCAAACGCTATGTGTTGAGCGTTCCGCCTGCGCCCGAGTCCGAGGGCTATACCTTCTGGGCCGACGAGCATGACATCGTGCTCGCGTCGTTCGAGGGGCTCGATACCACGCGTCCATGGATGACGCTGGTCGAGTACCAGCGCCTCTAGATCAGGGCTTCGGGAACTCGCTTTCGACGTCGAGCATCAGCTTCCAGTTGCCCGCTTCGTCTTTGCGCCACAGATGCACGTACGCGGTGGTATCGGACCGCGCGCCCTTCGGGTGCGCGACCGCGAGGCCGTAGGTGTAGCCCAGATCCCACGACCCCGACATGCCTTCACCGCGATGAAACCAATCGCGATTGCGCGGCCGCGACGTCATGCGCGCAATCGCGGTGTCGAGGCCGGTGGTCGCGAACGCCCCGTCGCGCAGCAGCCGTACGTCGTTCGCGCCGACCGCGCGGTAGGCGCGATCCCAGCTCCTCGAACGCGCGTTCCACGTGAAGGTGCGCTCGGCGGATAGCAGCGTGTGCTTGTCGTGAGCGTTACGGCGCCATTGGTAGTCGAGCTTCGAACGCACGCCCTGAGAGCCGGTGCTCACGCCGACTCCGAAGCCGCCGGTGCCGACGCTCACACCCATGCCACCGGTGCCGACGCTGCCGCCGATCGTGCCGTCTTTGCCGCCCACCTGTCCGGCGACTCCGGCCGACAGCGGGCGCGGCTTCCAGGCGTTGGTGTCGGGAGCGGCGTGAAGCGGCCCGAACTCCAGCGGCTCGCCGCTGCGCAACGATCTGCCGGGATCGGCGTGTGAGATGCCGGTGTCGAGGAGAACCCGCCACTCGCCCGCGCCTTCACGCTTCCAGATCGAAACGAAACGGCCGAACGCGATCGGAGACTGATCGCGCGCGCGCTGATAGGTCCACGGGCCGGTCGAGAATCCGAATTGCCCGTCGCCCGACACCTCGACGAAAGCAGGAGCCCAGTCGAGCACGCCCTTGGGTTCGGGCCGATCGCGATAGAACTTCTGACCGTCGACCGGGCCGGGTTTGAACAGAATCGAATGGCCCGCGAGCCAGGTGGTGAATGCCGTCTTCATGTGGGTGTCGACCGAGAGTTTCGCGAACCCCTGCTCGGCTTTCGCGAGTTCGGCTGCGGCGGTCGTCGCATCCGCGGCGGCGGCTTCACGACGCATCAGGATGCACGCGCACAACAGCGTCAGCAGTCGAAGCGATCGCTTCATGATGCCTCCTTGGCCTGGAGGCGACAGGATACCGGATCAGCACTTTGCGGTAATGCGCTGCCCGCTCGCGGATGCCGGCGAGCGTCGGCGGGTGTAGTCTGCGGCCGCATGTCTTCAGCTCGGCTCCAACGCTCCTCCAAATTCCACCGGAGATCCTGCACGTGAAGCGCGACGGACTGGTTCTGCTGTTCCTCAGTGTTCTGGCGATTCTGGGTGTCGCGCTGGCGGTCGAGGTCGTGGTGGTGACGCGCGCCTGGCTCATTCACAGGACCGGAAATACGGCGGCCGAGATTGCGTGGCTTCAGGCGGCGCGACCGTTCGTTCCATGGGACGCGAGCGTTCCGGCCCAAATCGGGCGCCTGCGCCGCGAAGCGGTCCGCAACGAACTCGCGAACGGCCGGCTGGTGCCGGCGCTGCAGGCGTTTCGCGCCGCGCGCGCGGCCTCCGGCATGCGTGCGATGGCGAGCGACCGCGAGCTGATGGCGCTCGGGATCGAGGCCTTTGCGCGTGCCGCCGATCACATGGAGCAGCAGGGCCGGCTCGCCAACGCCGCGGACTGGAACGACAGTCTGTTCGTGCACGCGGTGCGCGCGATCGAGCCTCATCACCGCGCGGCCGCAGTGGCGGCATTCATGGAGGGGCTCGACCTGCGAGTTCGTGCCGGCACTCCGTGCGCGGCGCTGGCGCGCGTCACGTGGGCGAAGCAGGGCCTGAGCGGCGTGATTCCGGGAGCGCCGGCGAACCTCGAGCGCGACCTGACGACGCAGTGTTCCGAGTCGCGGCGCGCACGGCGGCGGTGAGTCCGGGTCGCTGACGCGGCAACCGCCCGGCAGTGACGGCCGCTAGGTCTGCTTCACCGCCTCGACGAGCTGCTGCGCCACGCTCTTCGCGTCACCGAACAGCATCAGCGTCTTCGCGTCGTAGTAGAGCGGATTGTCGATGCCCGCGAATCCCGGATTGAGGCTGCGCTTGATGATGATGATGTGGCGCGCCTTGTCGACGTCGAGGATCGGCATGCCGTAGATCGGGCTCGACGGATCGGTGCGGGCGGCCGGATTGACCACGTCGTTCGCCCCGATCACCAGCGCCACGTCGGTGTGTTCGAAGTCGGGATTGATCTGCTCCAGATCGAACAGCTGCGTGTACGGCACGTTCGCTTCGGCGAGCAACACGTTCATGTGACCCGGCATGCGGCCCGCGACCGGGTGGATCGCGTACTTCACGGCCACGCCTCGCTTCGCCAGCAGGTCGGCCAGGTCGCGCACCGCGTGCTGTGCCTGCGCCACCGCCATGCCGTAGCCGGGGACGATCGCGAGCGACTGGATGTTCGCGAGCAGCACCGCCGAATCCTCGACCGAGATGTCGCGCACCGTGCCCGCGACACTCGCGGTCGCGCCGTTCACGGGGGCCACGCCACCACCGCCGAACGCGCCGAACAGCACGTTCGAGAGCGGTCGATTCATCGCCTTGCACATGAGCTGGGTGAGGATCGAGCCCGAGGCGCCGACCAGCGTGCCGCTGATGATCAGCGCGTGGTTCGAGAGCACGAAGCCGGTCGCCGCCGCCGCGAGCCCGGTGAACGAGTTGAGCAGCGAGATCACCACCGGCATGTCGGCGCCGCCGATCGGCAGCACCAGCAACACCCCGAGCAGCAGCACCGCGATCACGAAGCCGGCCAGCGCCACTCCGCCCGAGTCGCGCAGCATGAGCGCTCCGAGCACCAGAGCACCCGCGAACAGCGCACCGTTCACCACCTTCTGCAGCGGCCACGTCACCGGCTTCTCGTTGACGAAGCCCTGCAGCTTGCCGAACGCCACGAGGCTGCCCGCGAACGACAGTCCGCCGATCAGGATGCCGAGCGCAGAGCTGACGGCTTCGGTGCGCGTCATGGGAGCCAGGAACGGATGCGCGCGCGCCACCTCGGCGATCGACACCAGCATCGCCGCGCCACCGCCGAGCCCGTTCAGGATCGCGACCATCTGCGGCATGTCGGTCATGCGAACCACGCGCGCGCCCCACGTGGCGGCGATCACCCCGACCGCGAGGGCGAGCACGATCAGGCCCATGTTCTGCAAGCCCGGCAGGAACAGCGTGATCAGCACGCCGAGCGCCATACCGGCCATCGCGATCAGGTTGCCCGAGCGCGCGGTCGCCGGAGAACTGAGGCGCTTGAGCCCCACGATGAACGCGACCGCCGTGGCCAGATAGCCGAGCGCGATGAGGGTGGTGCGCGCCTCGATCACGAACGCTTCTCGGGGGCTTTCTTCTTGAACATCTCGAGCATGCGATCGGTCACGACGAATCCCCCGGCCAGATTCATGGCGCCGAACAGCACCGCCACGAATCCGAGAATCCCTTCGAGCGCGCTGTTCGCGTGGCCGAGTACCAGGATGCCTCCGATCACCACGATGCCGTGGATCGCATTGGTGCCGGACATGAGCGGCGTATGCAGGACCACCGGGACCTTGGAGATCACCTCGAAGCCGAGAAACACCGCGAGCACGAACACCGTGAGTTGCGCGAGCAGTTCGGGATTCACGAACGCGCTCCGGCGGCGGTGGGCCGCGCCACGCAGGTGCCGCGCGTGATCTCGTCGCCGAAGTCGAGGTGGAGGGCGCCGTCCTTGAGGAGGTGCTGGAGCAACGCCACCAGATTGCGCGAATACATCTGGCTCGCGTGCACCGGAAGGCCACACACGATGTCGATCGGCCCGTGAATCACCACGTGGTGCCGCATCACGCGCTCGCCCGGCACCGTGAGCTCGCAATTGCCGCCGCTCTCGGCCGCCAGGTCGACGATCACCGAGCCCGGCCGCATCGCCTCGACCATCGCCTCGGTGATGAGTCGCGGAGCGGGGCGATCGGGAATCATCGCGGTCGTGATCACCAGGTCGGAAGCCGCGACGTGCTGGTGCAGCAGCTCGCGTTCGCGCAGGTGGAACGACTCGCCCTGCTCGCGCGCGTAGCCGCCCGCACCGACGGTGCTCTCGTGCACGAGGTCGGCACTCACGAAGGTGGCACCGAGGCTCTGGACCTCTTCGCGCACCGCGGGACGCACGTCGAAGGCTTCGACCACCGCGCCGAGGCGTCGCGCGGTGGCGATCGCCTGCAGTCCCGCGACTCCGGCGCCGAGTACGAACGCGCGCGCCGGCGCAATGGTGCCGGCAGCGGTCATGAGCAGAGGGAAGAATTTGCCGAGCGACTCGGCCGCCACCAGCACTGCACGATACCCCGCGACGGTGCTCATCGAGGACAGCGCGTCCATCTTCTGAGCGCGCGAGATGCGCGGCACTTTCTCCATCGCGAACGCCGTCACCCCTCGCGCAGCGAGGCGCTGCAGCAGGTCGGCGTTGCGGCCGGGGCGCAGGAAGCCGATCAGCACCGCGCCCTCGCGCATCCAGGTGCTCGGATCGCCGGACTCGCGCAGTTCGGGTTCGCGCACCGAGGCCACGACATCGGCACTGCTCCACAACGTGCGCGCGTCCGACGCAATCGTCGCACCGGCCTCGAGATAGGCGGAGTCAGGGAAATGCGCCCGCATGCCCGCGCCGGCCTCGACCACGACCTGAAGCCCGCTTTTGAACAGTCGGGCGACCGATTCGGGGACGAGGGCGACGCGAGTCTCGTGCGGCACGACTTCGCGAGGAACGGCGATGAGCATGGGGCGGGGAGAGTAGGCGCGACCGGGAGAGCGGGGCAAGGCGGGTGCTCGGGCCATCGCGGCTTCGCGTTCCCGCCAGCGAGTCTCGCGCCGACTTAGGCCTCGGGAAACCGGTAATCGAACGCGTAGGAGTGCTTGCCGCCCTCGATGATGATCGCCATCGAGCCCGAGAGTCCCGCGAGCTCATCGGTCCCCGAGTCAGGTACCACGTGGATGACGAGCTGTCCCTCGCCGCGGTTCATGAGCCCGCTGTGCTGCAACACGAAGGTGCCGCGGCGCCCGTGCAGGGTGCCGTTCACGAGTTCCAGCGCCACGTAGCCGGCCGAGTTCTTCACGTGGGTGCCGGCGGCGAGCATGATGCCCTTGCTGGTCGCTTTGAGATCGCCGTGGAACTGCTTGTCGAGCAGCAACGTGCCGACGAATGCGAAGTCGGCGTTCTCGCCCGCCGGCTGCGGGGTCAGCTTCACGTCGAACGGGCCCGACGCGTGCGTGTTCAGATCGGCCTCCGGATCAGGGTTGCGTCATGGCGTGCGAGCGAGTCGCTCTCAATCCCGGTACGGGTCGAACTCGTTCTCGCCCACCATCGCCACGCCGAGCGGCGTGAGCGTGTGGATGATGCGCACCGTCTCGCCCTGCTGCTTCAACACTTCGGGCAGTCGTTCGTAGCAGTGCGGGGACTCGTCGGTTCCGGCGCCGCGCAACTCTACCCCGACGCGTCGAACCCACTCCATCATCATTTCGTGTGACACCGCACCCCTGGAAATGCGCTCGCCGGTCATGCGATTCGGCTTGCCGCGCGCCGCGGTGCGACTCATCACGCGACCGGCGCCGTGTACCATCGAGTGGAGCGAGTGCCTGGCTTCGGGAGCGTCGACGCCTTCGAGGATCACCGACACGTCGCCCATCGAGCCACCGACGAATCCACGCTGTCCGGGAAACGCGGGTGTCGCTCCCTTGCGCACCACCCACAGGTCGCGACCGCCGTGGCGTTCGCGCCACGCGAAGTTGTGGTGGTTGTGCACCTCTTCGACGATGCGCGCCGAGCAGCCGTGCCACTTCGGCGCACACCCAGTCGCGCCCGGCGTACGCGGAGCGTCCCGCCAGGTGCATGCACGCAAGGTACTCGGCGCCGAGATTGCCGCGGGCCGGCAACACCAGCGGATCCACATCCATGCCGTCCTTCGCGCCGCCGGCCTTCAGAAAGTGCGTCGCGGTCTTGTGCCCGAAGCCGCGCGAGCCGAAGTGCACGCCGATCCAGGCGCGGCCGCGCTCGTCGTCGAACAGCTCGTGATCCACTCGCGTCTGGTTCTTGCGGCCCATGCCGAACGAAAGTCGCGAGGCGATGTCGTCCATGAGCGTGCGGATGTGCTTCCGCACTTCGGAAGCGGGCAGGTCGGTGAGCGCCGCCTTGTTGCCGCATCCGATGTCGTAGCCGACTCCCGACGGGCTGATGCGGTCTGCGTAGGCCACCACGCCGCCGATCGGGACCGCGTAACCCTTGTGGTGATCGGCCATCATCGCGACCGCGTCGGCGGAACGGGCGCAGTTGCGAATCTGCCGCATCGCGCCTTCGTCGATCGGACTGCCCCACACCGGGATGCCGTCGATGATTCGCATCGGGAGGTCGGTCCTAAGGCTGCGAGGCGAGTGCCCGGAGTTTGAGGAGCGTCGCCCAGTTGCGGGTGGTCGAGTCGTCCTTGAACGCTTTGTTGAAAGCGATCACGAGCTTGCTTTGCAGGATGCCGCTCGCGCACCACATGTACGCGACGCGATTCCCGGTCGCGAGCGCGTCGGGTGTCCAGCGCTGACGTGCGAGAAGCTTCATGCGCTCGTTGAGCGACGCATCGGCCAGGATCGCGATCAGGTAGCGGCTGTGATTCGTCGCGAGATGCTCGAGCGGATTGCGCTTCATGATCTCGTCCAGCTCGCCGGCCGACAGCACCGTCACACGGGTCGAGATCCCGAGCTTCGCTTCGATCGTCTGCTCGATGTGCGCCGCGTGGTTGCCGCTCACCCGCGGCGGGGCGGTGAACACGACGTTGCCGCTGTTGAGCAGCGTCTTGACCTCGAGATAGCCGAGGTCTTCAACCAGCTTGCGCAGATCGGCCATCGCGATGCGTTTGGCCTTGCCGACGTTGACGCCGCGAAGCAATGCGATGTGGCGAGCGGCCATGCTGCGGGCTCCTCGGATCGGGGAAGTGAATCGCGACCTCCGCACCGTAACACCGTTCCCGTGCGGGCGCGGGTGCGAGAGGCCGCCCGAGGAGCCCGGACGCGACGGTTTCTCATTGGAACCGCGCCCGTCGCATAATCGCGCAGACCCAGGAGGGGCCGCGTGGTCTGGATCCTCATCCTGCCCGCACTCGTGATCGCGATCTCGATGCTGGCAACGATTTCCAGTCGCACTCGACTGCTCGAGCGCGAACTCGAGTGGTTGCGCCGCCGCGTCGACGAGCTCGAACGCGCGCCGCGCACGCGGCCGGTGGGGCTCGAACCCGCCGTCACGCCAGCGGTCGAGCCGGAAGTCGTGGACTCCGCCACCGTCGAACCAGAAGTCCCGCCGGTTGCGTTCTCCGCCGCGACGCCCGAAGTGCCCCGCCGGACCCGCGACATGGAGCAGCTGGTCGGCGGCGTGTGGCTTCAGAACGTCGGTGCGGTGCTGGTGCTGATCGGCTTTTTCTTCCTGATCCTGTGGGGCTACACCACCGGACGCTTCGGCCCTCAGGTCGTCGTGATCGCGGGAATGCTCGCGGGGCTCGCGATGGTGTGGCGCGGCGATCGGATGCAGCGGCGCATGAAAGGGCTCGGTCACGCGCTGGTCGGCGTCGGCGCGGGCTTCGTGTGGCTTTCGATCTATCTCGGTCACTTCACGCTGCACGTGATCCCGGCACCCTTCGCATTCCCGCTCATGCTGATCGCGTCGGTGTTCACGGGCATGCTCGGGTTGCGCTACGGCGTCGAGAGCATCGCCGCGCTCGGAGTCGTGGGAGCGTTCCTGCCGCACGCGCTTCAAGCGCTGGTGCCGCTCTACGGCTTCTCATTGCCGCCGGGAGCATTGCTCGGCTATCTGGCGGTGCTCGACGCGCTGGTGTTCACGCTCGCGGCGCGCGCCGGCTGGAGTTCGCTCGCGTTCACCTCACTGCTGCTGACCGCGATCACCTGGATCACCGCGGTGCCGGCCCAGCACTGGAGCTGGCCGCTCGAGATCGGGCTCGCGGGGCTGTTCGCAGGACTGGGCATCGCTCCGATCCCGCGCCTTGCGCGCCTCGAAGGCACCGTGCGCCCGATCGACCTCGCGGTCATCGTGACCGCTCCGCTGGCGCTGCTGGCCGTGAGCGCACCGATGTTCGAGCACGCCCGCCCGATCCACGTCGCCATGCTGCTGCTCGCGATCGCGGGGCTCTACGTGTTCGTTGCGGCGTGGGTCGATTCGCGGCGCCCGGAGCGCGATCTGTGGCGGCCACTGACCGGTGCAGCCACGTTGTTCGCGACCGCGGCGATCGAGCGCGCCGCCGGCCCGACCTACACACCGCTCGCCTGGATCGTGTTCGGCGTCACCCTCGAGCTGCTGGGACTCTCGCCTCGATCGCGGTGGCTGCGCTGGTGCGGTCACGTGGTCGTGGTGCTGGGGGCCGCTCGTCTCGTCTCCGGATGGTTCGACAGCACGTGGTCGGTGCACCCGCTTCCGATCGCGAACGCCCACGCGATTCGCGACGGGCTCGCGATCGCCGCGTTGCTGTTCGGCGCGCATCGGATCGCGCGCGCGCGAGAGACGCTCGAGCCGGCCGAACGCGCCCTTGCGGAGTTTCGATTCGCCGGAGCTCACGTTTTGCTCGCGATCGGGCTCGCGCGCGAGGCTCATCATCTGGCCTGGGCGCTCGAACGCGCCTCCGGAACGTGGCGCGCGATGCCCGACCTGCGCGCTCCGGGGAGCGACGCGCGCTACTGGAGTCTGCTCCTCTCGGCGCTCGGGCTCGCGTGGCTGCTGCAAGCCGCGTGGCTGGTGCGGACGGGCGTTCGGCAGGGGCGGCCGATCGCGCGCGGGCTTGGACACGCGGTCGCGATCCTGGTTGCGGCCGTGCTCACGGCGCGGCTGCTCGAGGGCGACAGTTGGGGCCTCGATCTCGCGCCGCTGGTGCATCGCGACGCGCTTCTCGGGCTCGCCGCGATCGTGCTCGCATTCACGGTGGCGGCGCGGCTCACGCGCAATCGTTCTGCACTCGGTGGATTCGATCGCCGCGCGGCGGAGCTGTGGGCGGCGCTCGCTTCGGTCGTGCTGCTGGCGTGGATCGCTCACGAGGCCGACCATCTCGCCCGCACCCTGATGAACGTGCCGGGGCGCATGTCGCCACAGTGGTTCCGCGTCGAGGGCGACGTGCGTCAGCGCGTGGAGGCGTTCGCGGCGACACTCACGAGCGTCGGCTGGCTGCTGCAGGCGATCGCAGCGTTCGTGGTGGGATGGAAGCGGCGGTCGGCGTTCCTGCGTTGGGTGGCGCTCGCGTTGGTGGCGGTCACGGTGCTCAAGTTCCTGATCGTCGACCTGAGGCACGCCGATCCGTTGTGGCGATTCCTGACCGCGATCGTCGCGGGTGCGGCGATGCTCGGGCTGTCGTACGTCTATCAGCGTCGCGGCCGCTCGCTCACTGATTCGAGGAGAACGCCATGACGAGCCAGTCGAGTCGCGCCGCACACTTTCGGGAGCTCCACTCCAAACGCCCGCTGATTCTGCCGAACGCGTGGGACGCCGGCAGCGCGCGCGCGATCGAACGCGCGGGCGCCGATGCGATCGCCACCAGCAGCGCCGGGGTCGCGTGGAGTCTCGGGCGCGCGGACGGTCAGCGCTTGAGCCGCGAACAGATGGTCGAGGTGGTGCGATCGATCGCCGCGGTGGTTTCGGTGCCGGTGTCGGCCGACGTCGAGGGCGGCTACGGCTCCGGTGGTCCCGCGGACATCGCCGAAACCGTGCGCGCGGTGATCGCGGCCGGGGCCGTCGGCGTCAACCTGGAAGACTCACCGGGACGCGGCGATGAAGCGCTGATTCCGGCACCGGCGCACGTCGAGCGGATTCGAGCCGCCCGCGATGCGGCGCGCGCCGTGGGCGGCGACATCGTCATCAACGCGCGCACCGATGTGTTTCTCGCCCAGGTCGGGGCGCCCGAGACGCGTTTCGACGAAGCCGTACGGCGCGCGAAGCTCTATCGCCAGGCGGGAGCGGATTGTCTGTTCGTACCGGGCGTGATCGATGCCGAAACGATCGCGGCGCTGGTGCGCGCGATCGACGGGCCGCTCAATATTCTGGCGCGCGCGGGCGCGCCGACGTTGTCGCAGCTCGGGGCGCTCGGCGTCGCGCGCGTGAGCCTCGGTTCGGCGATCGCGCTCGCGGCCCTCACCGCGGCACAGCGCGCAGCGCGCGAACTGCTCGAGCACGGCACCTATGCCGCGGTCACCGGTAACCTGACCTACCTCGAGGCCAACGCGATGTTCGAGGCGCGCGAAAAAGACTCGCCGTGAACCGCAAGATCGATCTGTTCGACAGCACTTACAGCCACTTCGAAGCCGAGATGCTCGCTCGCATCCGTCACAAGACTTTCGGCGAGGACTTCGGCCAGAACAGCTGGACGACGGCCGACGAGTATCGCCGCTGGGCTCGGTGGCTGAGCCTCGACGAACGATCGCACGTCCTCGAAGTCGCGAGCGGCTCGGGCGGCCCGGCGCTGTTTCTCGCCGGGCTGTGCGGCGCCCGCGTCACCGGCATCGACATCAACGCACACGGCGTCGCGACGGCGACTCAGCGCGCCGAATCCGAGGGAGCGGGCGACCGCGTGACGTTTCGCGAGGTCGACGCGGGCGCGAAGCTTCCATTTGCCGACGCGACGTTCGACGCACTGCTGTGCATCGATTCGGCGAACCACCTTGCCGAGCGGTTCGCGGTGCTCCAGGACTGGCTCCGCGTGCTCAAGCCCGGCGGCAAGGCCTTGTTCAGCGACCCGGTGGTGGTGACCGGGTTGGTCTCGAACGAAGAACTCGCGGCACGCAGCTCGATCGGTTTCTTCGTCTTCACGCCGCCGGGTGTGAACGAGCGCATGATCCGCGAGGCCGGCTTCGAGCTCGCGGGACAGGAAGACGTGACCGAGAACGCCGCGGGCGTCTCCAGGCGGTGGCACGACGCACGCGCCGAGGATCGCGCCGCCCTGTTGCAGATCGAGGGCGACGAACGCTTCGAGGGACTGCAGAAGTTCTTCGCCACGGTGCACGCGCTCACGAGTCAGCGCCGGCTGTCGCGTTTCGTGTACCTCGCGCGCCGGCCGATTTAGACGCGCGAAGTCGTTTCTGCGCCTGGCGTGCCGCCCTCGGGCGCGAGCCGCAGTACCAGGTCGAGCTGTACCGCGGCGCCGAACGGCAACTGCGCCGCGCCGGTCGCGGTGCGCGCGTGACGTCCGGCGTCGCCCATGAGTTCGACCAGCAGGTCCGACGCGCCATCGATCACCGCGGGCTGTTCGGTGAAGTTTGCGGACGAACGAACGAAACCACGCAATTGCTCGATCGAGACGATGCGATCGAGATCCCCGAGTCCTTCGCGGATGATGGCGAGCAGCTCGAGCACGGTGTCGCGTGCCGCCAGCCGCGCCTGCGCCGCGGTCACCTCGGTGCCGACTTCGCCCCGCAGCGCGCTCACGCGGCCCGACACGAACAGCCATTCGCCCGACTGCTTGATGCCAAGATAGTTGGCGACCGGTGCCCTGGGAGGCGGCAGTTCCAGTCCCAGCGTGCGCAATCGCTCCTCGATCCGACTCATGCACGGAAAACTACCAGAGATTCACGCGGTGTTCGCAGTCGCACTCCTGGAGTTCGCGGTCGCGTCGCCGCAGTGCCGGCGCGAGCGTTCGTGTGACGAACCGCAGCCGCGCGTGACGAATCGCCGCGTTCGAAATCAGCGTGACGCGCGGCCACGCGCACCCCTAGACTCATGCGCGTGAATGTCCATCCGACACCCGATCCGATTCGCGAGATGGGGCGCCTGCGCGTGGCGTTGTGGGTGGTCGGAGGAGCGCTGCTCTTCGGCCTGCTCGAGTCATGGCAGGGCCGCTTCGTCTACTCGGACGTTCCCGCCCACCAGTTCTGGCCCGAAGCACTGGCGCGATCACTGCCGTCGTGGATCGCACTGGTGCTTCTGTGCCCACCGATCCTGTTTCTCGCTCGCCGGGTGCGGCTGGATCGTGAGCGCTGGCCGGTCGCACTGGCGATTCACGGACTGGCAGGAGTCGTGTTCGTGTTCCTGCATCTGGGCGCTTCGTCGGCGTTCATCAGCTGGTATCGGGGCGGCGACCCGTCCTTCGTTGTCGCGACTCAGATCATGCTCGCGCGCTGGGCGGTCGCCGATGTCTTCACGTACTGGGCGCTGGTCGGGATGGTGCAGGTGATGCACATCCAGGCCGAACGGCGAGCCCGAGAGGTGTCGGAGGCGGCGCTGCGGGCCAGCCTGTCGGAGGCCCGGCTCGCCGCATTGCGGGCCCAGCTCGAGCCGCACTTCCTGTTCAATACGCTGAACTCGATCTCGACGCTGGCGTTGACGGGGGAGCGCGAAGCGGTGCATCGGGCGGTTTCGGCGCTGGCCGAGTTGCTGCGCGCGATGCTGCGGGAGCATGCCGACACCTTCACGACGCTCGGAGCCGAACTCGCGCTGATCGATCGCTACCTCGAATTGCAGGGCATGCGATACGGCTCGCGGTTCACGGTCACGCGAGACATCGCGACCGACACACTCGAGGTGAGTGTCCCGAGCCTCGCGCTCCAGCCGCTGGTCGAGAATGCGGTCGAGCATGGCATCGGTGCGCGACGCGGTGACGGGCGGGTGTCGATCTCGACCCGCCGGGACGGGGAACAACTGCGGATCGAGGTGCGAGATTCCGGCCCCGGATTCCCCGCCGAGGTGTTGCGAGGTGAGCGCGCGGGGATCGGACTGGCGAACACCCGAACGCGGCTGCAACAGCTCTACGGCACCGTGTTTCGAATGGAGTGCAGCAATCCGGTCGAAGGCGGCGCGCTGCTCACACTCGATCTCCCGTGGCGCGTTCATCCGACGCGGGGCCTGGCAACCATCGCGGAGGCACGCCCATGATTCGCACGCTGATCGTCGACGACGAGCCGCTCGCGCGGCAGGGGCTGCGCCACTTGCTCGGCGCCGAGCGCGACATCGAAATCGTCGGCGAGTCGGTGGATGGCGGCGAGGCCGAAGAGGCGATCCGCGCGCAGCTCCCCGATCTGGTGCTGCTCGACATCCAGATGCCCGACTTCGACGGCTTCGAGGTGGTGCGCCGGGTGGCCGGCGAGCATCTGCCGGCGGTGGTGTTCGTGACCGCCCACGACGAGTTCGCTCTGCGAGCGTTCGAGATCCACGCCCTCGACTATCTGCTCAAGCCGGTCGCGCCGGGGCGCTTGCGCGACGCGATCGAACGGGTGCGCCGCGAACTCAGCCTCGACGAGCGGCCCGGCTCGCAAGCACTCGCGCGGATGATCGGCGGCCCTTCGAACGATGCGACGTCCGCGCCGCTGCGCCGCATCGTGGTCAAGGAACGAGACCGCTTCCTGCTGGTCCGCGACGACGAGGTGGCGTGGATCGAGGCGGCCGGTAACTACGTGGAACTGCACGCGCGTGGACAGTGCTTTCTGCTGCGTTCGACGCTCACGGACCTCGCCCGTCAGCTCGATCCCGAGCGCTTCGCTCGTATCCATCGCTCGACGATGGTGGCGATCGATTGCGTGCGGGAGATCATTCCCGACGGGCGTGGCGACTTCGTGGTCAGGCTCGATCAGGGAGTGGAACTGCGCATGAGTCGCGGTTTTCGCGAACAACTCCTGCCGCGCACCTGAACTGGCCCCGGCGGCCTGCACTTCACCACCGGGTCCCGCGATCCGCCCCGCGCGGCTTGTGGAGCCGGGCCCCGATCGCGAGGCTCGATGTTCACGAGCCGCCCCGCCGCCCGCCTCCTCGAGGAAACGTCCATGTCACGCCGCATCGCATTGCTGTTCCTGCTCCTGCTGGTCGGCTCCGCCCCTCCGGCCGCCGCCCAGACCTTCACCTCGATCGTCAATCCAGACATGACGGCGCACAACGCTTTCTCGACCGGCGGCGCGTGGGTGGACTACGACGGCGACGGCGATCTCGATCTCTACGTACTGACCGCCTTCACCGGCGATCGCAACAACGTGCTGTACCGCAATGACGGCGGCGACACTTTCGTGCGGGTCACCGATGACCCGATGGGGCAGGAGGCCTCCGACACGGTGTGCAGCACCTGGGCCGACTACAACAATGACGGGCTCCTCGACGCGTTCGTCTCGGGACTCGATCAGCACCACGGCTTGCTGTTCCAGGGCGCGGCACCCGGGATCCGGATTCCGAATACCGCAACCCTCCTGAGCGGCTCGGGCGTCAAGAGCACCGGATGCGCGTGGGGTGACTACGACAACGACGGCCACGTCGATCTGGTGATCTCGCTGCTGTCGGGGGTTCTCGGCATGTCGGGCGGCAACCGGCTGTTCCACAATCGGGGTGATGGCACGTTCGAGGAGGTCACCGGCGTGCCGCCGACCACGATCTCGGAATTCCATCACCACCCGACCTGGTCGGACTTCGACGGCGACGGCGATCTCGACCTGTTCTTCGCCACCGGCGCGGTGGGCAGCGTCGGCCCCGACTTCATGTACCGCAATCAGCTCGTCGAGACCGGCACGGCGACGTTCACGCTCATCACCGGCGGCGCGCTGGCGGGTGACTCACGCGACTCGCAGACGCTGAGCTGGGCCGACTACGACAACGACGGCGATCTCGACTGCTACGCGATCAACTACACGTCGGTCCCGAACCAGCTCTATCGCAACGACGGCGGAACCTTCACGAAGATCACCACCGGCTCGATCGTCACCGATACCGGACCCGCGCACGGGGTGACGTGGGGCGACTTCGACAACGATGGCGACCTCGACGTCTACGTGGCGCGCGATCTGACCACGGCCGATCGCCACTACCGCAACAACGGCGACGGCACCTTCACGAGCGTGACGACCGGAACTTATGTGACGATCGGGCGCTCGAACTACGGCGTCGCGGCCGGCGACTACGACGGCGACGGCGATCTCGATCTGTTCGCGCCGACCGCGCGCAGCGAGGGGCCGAGCCTGCTGTTCCGAAACGACCTGGCGAGCGGTGCCCACTGGCTCGAGGTGACGTGCGTCGGCTCGCCGGCGAACCGTTCCGGCATCGGCGCCAAAGTGAGGGTGCTCGCCACCATCGGCGGTACGCCGCGCTGGCAGATGCGCGAGATCTCGGCGTGCACGGGGTACGGCAGCCAGAACATGCTGGCCGCGCACTTCGGACTCGCCGAGGCGGGCAGCGTGGACTCGCTGATCATCGAATGGCCGGGCGGAAGCGTCGACCGGATCGCGAGTCCCCCGGTCGATACGGCGCTCACGATCGTGCAGGGTCGCGATCTGGTCGGAGTCGGCCCGAGGCCTCGAACGATGCCGGCGGTGACGCTGCGCATCGCGCCGAATCCGGTGGGCGCCAGAAGTTCGATCGACTTTCGCCTGCCGTCTCCCGGGCCTGCGATCGTCACGGTGCACGATCTGCAGGGGCGTGAGGTGATGCGATGGGCGGAGCGTCACTACGAGTCGGGCGGGCATCGTGTCACGCTCGACGGCGCACGCCTGCCGTCGGGCGGCGTCTACCTGGTGCGCGTTTCGAGCCGCGCGGGCAGCGCGATTGCGCGGCTCGTGCACCTGCGCTGAGGCCTCGGCGCGCCTCGCGCCGCCCCGCCCGGCTCTGATACCGTCCGCGGTTCGAAACCCGAACCGGAGGACACCCGCATGGCGTCGCGTATCCAGGCCAAGACCCCACTCGTCGAGATCGATGGCGACGAGATGACCCGCATCATCTGGGCGCTCGTCAAGGAGCGCCTGGTGTTGCCGTTCGTCGACGTCACGCTCGAGCGCTACGACCTGTTCCTGCCCGAGCGCGACCGCACCGACGACGCGGTCACCGTGCAGTCGGCCGAGGCGATCAAGAAGTACGGGGTCGGGGTCAAGTGCGCGACGATCACGCCGGACGCCGCGCGGGTGAAGGAGTACGGCCTCAAGAAGGCGTGGGCGAGCCCCAACGGCACGATCCGCGCGATCCTCGACGGCACCGTGTTCCGAACCCCGATCATCGTGAAGAACGTGCCTCCGATGGTGCGTTCGTGGGCGAAGCCGATCACGATCGGCCGCCACGCCTACGGTGACATCTACAAGAGTGCGGAGATGCGCATTCCGGGGCCCGGCAAGGTGTCGCTGGTCTATCAGCCGTCCGGTGGCGGTGACTCGCAGTCGCTTGCGGTGCACGAGTTCAAGGGCGCCGGTGTGGTGATGGGCACGCACAACCTCGAGTCGTCGGTTCGCTCCTTCGCGCGCTCGTGCGTGGCCCACGCGCTCGCCGAACGGATGCCGCTGTGGTTCGGCGCCAAGGACACCATCAGCAAGACCTACCACGCGATGTTCAAGGACGTGTTTCGCGAGGAAGTCGATGCACGCAAGACCGAGTTCGAGAAGGCCGGCATCAGCTATCAGTACATGCTGATCGACGATGCGGTGGCGCGCACCATGCGCCACGAGGGCGGTTTCCTGTGGGCGTGCATGAATTACGACGGCGACGTGATGAGCGACATGGTCGCCTCGGGCTTCGGCAGCCTCGGTCTCATGACCTCGGTGCTGGTCTCGCCCGATCACAAGTATGAATACGAGGCCGCTCACGGCACCGTGCAGCGCCACTACTACGCACATCAGAAGGGCGAGGCGACGAGCACCAACTCGACCGCGACGATCTTCGCGTGGAGCGGAGCGCTCGCGAAACGCGGCGAGCTGGATCAGACACCGGAGCTGGTGGCGTTCGCGCGTGCGATCGAGACCTCGGTGATCGAGACCATCGAAGGCGGCGTGATGACCAAGGACCTGGCGCTGATCGCCACGCCACGCCCGCAGGGTCACGCGACCACCGAAGGCTTTATCGACGCGATCGCGCAACGGCTCGCGACCAAGGTGTCCTCGGGACTGGTGGGGGCGGGTTCGTGAGCGCCACGGTGGCGATTCGCATCCAGTGGTTGCCGCATGGCGAGGGGCTCGAGCCGCCGTCTTACGCGACCGCCGGTTCCGCAGCCGCCGACGTCCGCGCCGCGGTGTCGGAATCGATCACCCTCGCGCCCGGGACGATCGAGATGATCCCGACCGGCTTCGCGCTCGAGATCCCGCCCGGCTGGGAGGTGCAGATCCGTCCGCGTTCGGGGCTCGCAGGCAAGCACGGCGTGACGTTGCCGAACGCACCTGCGACCATCGATTCGGACTACCGCGGCGAGATTCGCGTGGCGCTCATCAACCTGGGTCGCGAGCCGTTCGTGGTCGAACGCGGCATGCGCATCGCGCAGATGCTGCCGGCGCCGGTCACGCGCATCGCGTTCGAAGCGGTACGCGAGCTGACCACCACCGTGCGTGGAGCCGGAGGCTTCGGGCACAGCGGGGTGTGAGCGGAGTGAGGTGTCGCTCCGCGCGCTGCGTCGAGTTTCGGCTACGCTGCGCGCCATGAATCCAGCTCCCGGACTGCTCGGACTCAGCATCCGGCAGGACCACCCCGACTTCCTCGACCTGCCGTGGGGTCTGCCGCTCGCCCGCTGGGCGGAGCGAACCGCTCGCATCGTGCAGGTGCCGCGCGGCCTGTCGCGCCACGAGGTGGTGTTCGTGAGCTACGGCGCCGCGATCTACGCCATGAAGGAGCTGCCCGAGCACGTCGCGGAGCGCGAGTACGAAACCCTGAGGCGGCTCGAAGAGCGCGGACTTCCCGCCGTCCTGGCGGTCGGCTCTGCGCGGGTGTGGACCGAGGGCAGCGAGGAGGCGGGAGGCGTGCTGGTGACGCGCTTTCTCGACGGCTCGCTGCCGTACCGCGCGCTGTTCCGGCAGGCGGGGCTCGAGCGTTATCGCGACCGGCTGCTCGACGCGATGGCGAGCCTGATCGTGCGACTTCACCTGGGGGGGTGCTTCTGGGGGGACTGCTCGCTTTCAAACACCCTGTTCCGACGCGACGCCGGCGAGTTGCAGGCCTTTCTGGTCGACGCCGAAACCTCGGAGGTCCACGAGTCGCTCTCGGACGGCCAGCGCGAGCAGGATCTGGTGGTGCTGGAAGAGAACGTGGCGGGCGATCTCGCCGATGTGAGTGCCGAGTCGGGCGGTTCCATGGCCCCGGGCGCCGCCTCTGAAGTGGTCGAGGCGATCCGCGCGCGCTACCAGCGACTGTGGGGCGAGATCGCGCGCGAGATCGTGGTGGCGGCCGACGAGGGCTACCGCATCCACGAGCGCATCCGGGTGCTCAACGACCTCGGCTTCTCGGTCGACCAGGTCGAGCTGGTCGCGGCCGGCGGAGGCGATCACCTGCGGATGCGCACCATCGTGACCGATCGCGACTACCATCGGCATCAGCTTCACTCGCTGACCGGCGTGGTGGCGGGCGAGGAGCAGGCGCGGCTCATGATGCAGGAGATCCGCGAGCTGCGGGCCACGCTGTCGCGCGCCACTCGCAGCACGCCGATGAGCGTCGCGGCGTTCCACTGGCTCGACGAGCGTTTTCATCCCACGCTCGAACGACTCGCGCCGCTCGTCACCGCCGACACCGACACCCTGCAGCTCTACTGTGAGGTGCTCGAGCACAAGTGGTACATGTCGGAGCGAGCGAAGCGCGACGTGGGGCTCGAAGTGGCGGTCGCGGACTACATCGAGAAATTCGGGAAGTCCGCGAGCATCGCCCTCGAATCCTAGGAAACGGCGGATGGCCGCGACGAGAGGGAATCGAACCATGACCTCGACTGGAGTGCCCGAAGTGGATACGAGCGAGTCCCCGAGCGTGCGTGCGGCGGTCGAGCAGTTGCAGAAGCTGCTGGTCGAGGGCGAAAGACTCGAAGCGTGGGCGGTGCAGCGCCGCGTGTTCGCGCTCACGCATCGTCGCACCGTGGTCGGCGCGAGCAGCGGACGACTGGTGGTGCTGACGCGCGGGCTGTTCGCCGGCTTTCGCCATGAGGACGTGCGGTGGCAGGACTTGAAGGACGTGCGGCTTCAGGTCGGAGTGTTCGGAGCGGATCTGATCGTGCAGTCGCTGAGCAGCACCGATCTTGCGGTCGGTGGCGAGGCGACTCCTACCCTCCGACTCACCGGGCTTCGCAAAGAGCAGGCGCAAGCGGTCTACCGCATCTGTCAGGCGAACGAACAGGCGTGGCGCGAGAAGCGCCGCATTCGCGAGCTCGAGGAGATGCGCGCCCGCTCGGGCGGCATTCAGCTCGGACCCGGTCAGGAATTCGGGAGCGGCGCGGCTGCGGGCGGCGATCATGACCCGGTCGCGCGGCTCGAGCGCGCCAGGGCGATGCTCGCGAAGGGGCTCATCTCGGACTCCGAGTTCGAAGCGATCAAGGCGCGCGTGGTCTCGGGACTCTGAGGCATGACGTCCGGTGCGCGCGTTCGACGACTGCAGACCGCGGACGCGGCACTCGTGGTCCCGTTGCGACGCGAGGCACTGGAGACCGCGCCGCTTTCGTTCGGCGCCACGGTCGAGGACGACAAGAACCAGTCCGTGGAGTTCGTGCGCGCTTCGCTCGCGGATGAGCGCAATCAGGCGATGTTCGGCGGTTTCGAGAACGATCGCATGGTCGGCCTGCTCGCAATTCGCCGCGAGTCGGGAATCAAGCGCGCGCATCGCGTGGGCGTCTTCAGCGTGTTCGTCACGCCGCGCTCGCGCGGTCGCGGCATGGCGCGCGAGCTGCTCGACGCCGCGATCGCACAGGTCCGCGCGTGGGGCGACGTCACGCAGCTCGAACTCGGCGTCACCGACGCGGCGCCCGGTGCCAGGCGCATGTACGAAGCCGCGGGGTTTCGCGAGTGGGGCCGCGAACCGCGCGCGATCCGGCACCAGGGCCGCTATGTCGACATGTTCAAGCTCGCGCTCGCGATCGACGTCGGAGTTTCGACGCCCCCCGAGTGACGCGCTGACCCGAACGCGCACGCGCCACGAGCACTACTCCACGCGCTTCCCGACCGTATCGTTGCCGCCCTGTCGCAGCGTCATGGTCTTCATCCTGCCGTCGTCGCCGGGCTCGAACTCGATCTGCGCGTCGACCGCCGTGAGGTAGAACCGGGTCGGTGACTCGGCAAAGATCTCGAAGCGCGGCTGTCCGGTCGCCTGCGCGTAGACCTTCGTGTCCTCGCGCGCGACCGTGATCTTGAATTGCGGTGTGAGTTCGTAGACGCCGACGCACGCGTCGATCTGCGCGGGTGTGAGCGCCACGGTGATGCGCGCGTTCGGCAGCAACTCGTCGGTGCGGCGATAAGTCTGCTCGAGTCCCGACTGATTCATGACCACTCGATCGATCTTGCCGTCCGGTCCGCGTCGAAAGGTGAGCCGCGCGATGCGATCCACCATGCCGAAGGTGGAGTCCGAGGTCGGGAACAGTTCGAGTTCGCCGCCGCCCCTGCGTTGCGAATAGAGCTTGCGGTCCTTGCGCACGATCGCGCGCGAGGTCGCGGAGTCGACGGCATAGACGCCGACGAACCGATCGAGCTGTTCCGGAGTCATCGAATGGGCGCCGGGCTCGGGAAGCGGCTTGCCGACCGCGATCGCGGTGAGCTTCGCCGCCAGGAAGTCGGCATTGAACGAGGGGCTCTCGTCGTTCACGAGCATGGCGACGTAGAGCCGGTCGTCGGGGATGCGCACCACGTTGGCCAGGAAGCCGTCGATGCCGCCGTTGTGCTGCTCGATCCGGTGTCCTTCGTAGTTCGACATCACCCAGCCGAACCCGTAGCTCGACGACTTGCCGTCGGCGAGCGTGACCGGCGCCATGGTCCGCGCGAGTGACGCGGGCTTCATGACCTTGCCGGCGGTGAGCGCGTTGTCCCACTTGAGGAGGTCGTCGACCGACGAAACGATCGCGCCGGCCGCGAACGGCACCGTCATGCTGATCGGTTCGGCCGGAAGGCGCTTGCCGGCATCACGCCGGTAGCCGCGCGTCTCGTTCGCAGAGGCAGGCTCGTCGGTGCCGTATCGGGAGTGGGTCATGCCGATCGGAGCGAAGATCTGAGACTCGAGGCACTGTGCGTAGGTGCGGCCCGTCACTTTCTCGATCACCGCACCGAGCAGGATGTAACCGGAGTTGCTGTAGGCCCAGCGCGAGCCGGGCTTGAAGCCGAGCGGCTTGTCCTTGAACTGATCGAGCAGTTGCTGCGAGCTGTGCGCTTGCTCGCGGCGCGCCATGAACTCGGGATTCGAAGTCAGGTCCGAGAGGCCGGCGGTGTGAGTCAGCAAGTGCTGGATCGTGATCCGCTCACCATGAGTCGGAAAGTCGGGCAGATACCGCGTGACGTCGGCGTCGAGGTCGAGCTTGCCCTGTTCGACGAGCTGCATGACCAGTGCCGAGGTGAACTGTTTGGTCACCGAAGCGAGGCGAAACTCCATTTCGGGCCGCACCGGCGTCTTGCTTTCGAGATTCGCGAGGCCGAAGGCGCGTCGATAGATCGGCTTGCCATTGCGCGCCACCAGGATCGCGGCACCCGGCTGGTCGGCGGGGAACAGCGGCACCAGCAGTGCATCGAGCCTCTGAACGATTGCCGCGTCGTTCGCGGCGGTGGGCTTCGCCGCGGCGATCGCCGCGGTTGCTCCACCCGAGGTCGTCAGGACGACGGCAACCGCGAGCAGCGCCAAGAAACGGGGGACTCGGAACGTGCGCATGAACGCCTCGTGGTTTCGAAGGGAATGATCCGAACGTGGGCCCTACGGGCCGCTCACGACACAGGTTGCAGCGTTTTGCGGACGTTGCCAACGTCGAACTCGACGAAGACGAGCTGCCGGTCACTGTGATCAGCAGGAGTCGGGTGCTTCACGACGGATGCCGCTCGCGACGCGACGCAGGTCGGCGAGCAGGATCTCCATGTCGCGCCGCGTCGTGCGGTAGTTGAGCACGCATCCACGCAGGCTGAAGCGCCCGCCGAGGCCGGCGTTCGACAGGTAGGAGCTGCCGTCGCGCTGCAGCGCCACCAGCAGTCGCTCATTCAACGCATCGAGTTCCCGATCGAGCCGCGCACGCTCGACCGCATCGGAGCGGTCGAGCGCCATGCGCATCGCGGCCGGCACGTAGCGAAAGCAGAAGATCGAAAGCTCGACCGGAGCGAGCATCTCGAAGTCCTCGCTCGCTTCGACGAGACGTTCGAAGTGGCGGGCGCAGTCGATATTCGCCTCGATCGCCTCGCCGAGCGCGCGCACGCCGACACAGCGGAGCAGGGCCCACACCTTGAGCGCGCGGAACCGCCGTGACAGTTCGGGGCCGTAGTCCCAGAATGCGAAGGTTTGGTCGGGATCGCGCTCCATGACGCGGGTGTACTCGGCGTCGTGGGCGAACGTGGCGCGCGCGGTGGAGGGGTCACGAAACAGCACGCAGCCGCAATCGATCGGAAGGTACAGCCACTTGTGGGGGTCGAGCGCGATCGAATCGGCTTCGCGCAATCCCACGAACCGTTGCCGAACCGACGGCGCGAGTGCCGCGAAGCCGCCGTAGCTCGCGTCGACGTGGAGCCACAGCCCGAAGCGTCGCGCCACTTCGGCCAGCGTCTCGAGCGGGTCGATCGCGCCGGTCGCCACCGTGCCGGCATTCGCCACCACGCAAAACGGCAGGTACCCCTCGCGCACGTCCTCCTCGATGCGGTCGATCAGTTCGTCGACTCGAACGCGAGAGCGCTCGTCGACCTCGATCAAGCGCACGTGGTCGGCGCCGATCCCGAGCAGCGCCGCCGCCTTGGCGATCGAGTGGTGGGTCTCGGCCGACGCATAGAGCCGCATCGCACGAGGTTCGGAGCGTGCGCCCGCGCGCGCCACATCGGTGCTCGCCTTCGCGCGCCGGGCGGTCGCGAGCGCGGTGAGATTCGCCATCGAGCCGCCGCTCACGAACAGGCCGGCGGCACCCGACTCGACACCGAGGATCTGCCGGATCCAGTCGATCGAGAGTCTCTCGATTTCGGCCGCGGCCGGCGCCGAGCGCCACGCCGTGACGTTTGAATTGAGCGTCGAGGCGATGAAATCGGCGAGTGCGGCGACCGGGGTACCCGGCGACTGCACGTAGCCGAACATGCGCGGATGCCCGCTGTGGCGGCTCATCGGCACCATCACTTCGTGAAAGGTGCGGAGCACCTCATCGAAGTCGGCGGGGCCTTGCGGCAGCGCCGAGTCGAGCCGCTCGCGAATCCGAGCCGCAGTGGTCGGCTGATGGACCGGGCGCTCGCGCAGGGTGGCGACGTAGCGCGACATCGCATCGACCGTGGCGTGGCCCCAGTGCGCGACTCGATCGGCGGGCGGATCGAGCGGCGAAGTGGAGTCGGCGGCGTTCGAATCCTGCGTCATCGGGAATCCTCACGCGAAGCGCGGCGGATGCGGGCGGAATCACAGTCGGCGGCGAGAGAATAGCCGATGAGTCATGCGCCCGAGGTCAGGCGCCGACGCGTACCCGAAAGGTCACACTGCCGCTCGCACCGGGAGCGAGCGCACCGGTCAGCGTCCATCGCACCGCGCCTGCCGCCCCGACCGCCGGCGAGACGGTCAGCCCGCAACCCGACAATCCGCTGCCGAGTGCTCCGCAACCGCCCGAGTCGAAAGTCGTCCAGGCGGGTGTCGCGTCGTTGATCACGATCGAGCTGAGCGGAGCGGGGCCCAGGTTCGTGTACGTGATGGTGTAGGTCAGCACGTCACCGGGCCGCGCGTTCGCCAGGTCGACGGACTTGGCGAGCCGCAATGCGCCGGCGTCGATCACAGTGGTGCGATCGCTGGTCTGCACCTCGCTCACGAGGATCGGCGCCGCATTCACGTAGCTCATGCTGGCGCTGAGCGTCACGAGTTCGGCCGCGCCGGCCGGAGCGCCGTTCGGAGTCGCGTGGCGCAGGACCAGGCACATCACCTGTCCGGTCGCGAGCGCGAGCGGCGAGGTGATCGCGGGCTCGCCGGGGTCGACCACGCCGTCGCAGTCGAGATCGCGAATCAGCGTCCATCCCCAGCCGGGCAGAGGTGGTGATGCGCTCTGCGTCGCCCCGAAGCTCACACTGCCGGTGCTGCCTGCCGTAAAGGTGTGCGCGTAGGCGACGCTCGATCCGGCCACACCGGCGCCGAGCCCCGGCGCGACGAGCTGGTTCGGCGGCACGTCACCGAATCCGAGCGCGGTGACCTCCAGTCCATTCACGGGCGTATGGGTGATCGCGTCGGTCGCGCGCGCGTAGGTGCCGCCGCTCGTGCCGCCGGTCCCGCCGGTCGAGAGCCACGTCACTGGATTGACCTCCACGATGCGCGCGCCGGGAGTGGCCGCACTCGCCGGCCACCACAGCGTGAAGCCGCCCGCGGCGTCCGACAGCGTGCTGTCGCACTGCCCGCCGGGACACGCGGTGTGCACGGCCCGCACGCACGCGCTGCTGATCCCGGGTTCACCGGGCTGAGCGACGCCGTCATTCGGGATGCCGCCAGCCGTGCCGTCGTCCCGGAACACCCGGCCGCTCGCGCGGCTGCCGAACCACAGCCCGAAGTTCTGATTCGCCACGTCGGAGGTCGCCACGTTCACGAGCCGGCTGCCGCTCGGCGCTTCGGTGAGCAGTCGCCCCGCGGGCGCGGTCGCCGAGACGTCGGTCGCACTGGCATTGTCGTCGAGCACCACGTTCCACGCACCACTGGTGACGAACCCGAAGGCGTAGGCGCCGCTCACCGCGTCGACGCTCACCACGTCGAGTGCTGAAGCGGGGCTCGCAACCGAGATCAGCTTGGCCCACAGCGTGAGTCCGCTGCCGTTCTCGCTCGCATCTTTCTGTGCGTCGTGGTCGGCATCGGCGTAGCCGAAGCCGCTCAGCGCGACGCCCGCGGTCACCGAGACGAGACCCGAGAACTCCGAGGTGTTGCTCGCGACCGTCGCGGTCGCGGTCAGCCGAACGCCGGGGCCGACCCCGCCGGGAACCGCGACCGTGAAGCGGAAGCGGTTGGTGTTGTCGCTGCCCTGATCGATGCCATTGACGATCGGGCCGTAGACGAAGCTCGAGCCGTCGAGATCCGCCCCCGAGCCCTCGACGAACGTACCCACGTAACTGTCGCCCTCGCCGAATCCGGACGGGTCGACGGCGGCGACGAACACTTCGATCGTCGAGCCGGGCCGCGCCCAGCCGGTCAGCGTGAACTGCCCGTTCGCGAGCACCGCGCTGTGAATGACCGGAAAGTTCAGGAGGCCGTTCGCTCCCGCGTCGGCGTCGTTCAGGTCATTGCGGGTTCGATAGGGCGTGGTGCCGGCGGCCGCATTGTCGGCCGCTGCCAGCAGATCGATGCCGAGCTGATTGCTCGCAGCGCCGCCGCCTGAATTGGTGAGGGTGCCGTTACCGCTCATGCGATTGCGCGTGATCGTATTGCCGCTTGCGGTCGCGCTCACCAGGATTCCGGCGCCGTAATTGTTCGTGAGCCGATTGCGATCCACTCGATTGCCGTTGCCGCTCATGCGCAGGCCCGGCGTCTCGGTGCCGGCGGTGATTCCGTTGCCGTTGCCATCGACGGTGCAGTTCTCGACCGTGTGACTTCCACCCGCACCGACCGCGTCAACGCCCGCGCCGTGATGCGCGAGAATTGCGCAGCCGCGAATCGTGGTGGTGGTCGCGCTCTCGAGACTCACGCCGTTGCGGGCACCGGTACCGATCGCATTGCCGCGGATCTCGCACGCATCGATCAGCCACCGGTCCGAGCCACCATTCAAGGCGATGCCGTTGCCGGCGCCGAATCCGACCAAACACCGTTCGATCACGCCGTCGTCGGCGCCCAGCACCCGCAGGTGGTCACCGGCCGAGCGGGCCGCGGCACCAGGATCGGAGAACGAGGAGGCGGTCGCGCCGATCGCGCAGTCCGAAATGCGTGTCCGGGAAGCAGCAGCCCCCACGCGCACGTCCGCGCTCGCGTCGCTGCCGCTCGCGAGCCCGAAGCCGTAGATGGCGAGATTCGCGATCGTCACGTCGGTGCCCTGCACGTCGAGTCCGATCGCCTGGCCGCTGCTGTCGACGATCGCGACTTCGGGCCGCGCGAGTGACGGCAGCGTCAGGCCGTCCACGCCGACGGTGCCGCCGGCGCCGATGCTGCCCGCAAGCGCGTTGCCGACGTTGGCGCTCTGGGTCGCGCCGTCGATGCGGGTGAAGGCGCCCGTGATCGAGGGGAGTACCGTGACCACCGCGATGCGCACCACGCCGCCGCTCAGGAGATTCGGCAGCCCCGCTCGCAGCCCCGGGTGGACGGCGCCATCGCTGACCATGAACAGGCTGTGCTCGGTGCCGGCCGTGAGTCCCGATTGCGCGAGTCCCCCGTTGCCGAGCGCGTTCGCGTTGATCAGGAACTGCGCAAGACTGCCCTGCCCGACGTCGCGCGCGTGAACCACGGTGTCGAAGTTGAATCCGAAGTCGAGCCCGGCGAGATCGGCAGTGCCGAGCGTGACCGGTGCGAGCGAGTGCGGCGTGGCGCTCGCGGACGTCAGTGCTCCGAGCGTCTGCGCGGTCAGATTGGGCGCCGCGTCGGGCAGCCAGGGAGACTCTCCACCTACGCGATTCACGTCGGCGAGTGCCGTGCCTGCGGCCGCCGTGGTCCGAAAGGTCTGCACCGGCAGCAGCCCCGCCACCGCGCCGGTGCGCGAGGACAGCACGGTCGAGCTGACCACGCGCACTTGATAGGAGCCGGGCGACCAGCCGTCGAATGTGAAGAGCCCCGCGGCATCGGTGATCGCGCCTTGCGCGAAGTTGCCGGCCGCGTCGTACAGCTCGACGCGCGCCCCGGGTCGCACCACCCCGGCCGCGGCGATCAGGCTGCGACCGGCGCCGCCGCCATAGTTCACGTCCTCGAACACCGTGCCGGCGATGCGCGGGGCATCGACGGTGACGACCGCGGGTTGATCGCCGGCGGTCAGCGTGTCGGAGTCGCTGCGAGCCGTGAGTGCCGCGCCGATCTGTTGTGCGATGAAGCTGTTCGAGGCCTGATTCGAAACCAGATCGGCGCTCGGGGTCGGGACGTTGATGCGGATTCGAAATCGCACGCTGGTTGCAACGGTGGGCGCCAGTGTGCCGCCCGCGGCCGCGGTCGCGCCGCTGCCGAGCCGCACCGTGACCCGGCGCGAGGCCGCTTCGTACTCGGCCTGATCGTCTCCGGTCGCGTCGCTCTTGGCACCCGCATTCGCGCCGCTCACCACCACGATCGAGCCCGGCACGTAGGTGGAGTTGGCGGGCAGCGTGTCACGCGCCACCAGCTGGGTCGCGTTGTCGTTGCCCAGGTTGCGCAGCTGCAGGGTGTATTCGAGCACGTCGCCGGGTTGTGCGGCGCCGCCGTTCAGGTCGGTGACGCGCTTCTGGAACGCGTTGCCGCTCACCACCGGCGCGTAGAGGTCGGTCGCGAAGGTGACGACGCCGGGGTAGTAGCGATCGTCGACCGAGCTGAGCGTGATGGTGGCGGAGGTGGCGTTGTTCGGAAGCACACCGTTCGCGCTGATCAGGTCGACGTCCCAGCCGAGCTGATTCACGTAGTTCGGATTCTTGGTCGTCACGTTGGCGCCGAGGCGGCTCACCGAGCTGTTGAAGAAATTGTCGGCGGGATTGGCGCCGTCGCTCAGGATCGTGCTGTTGAGCTGGAAGCGATCGCCGGTGAAGCCGCGATCGCCTTCGCCGGCCAGCACGCCGAGCCGTGAGTTGACGGCGCCGGCGGGCGGCGTCACGAAGCCGTTCACGGTCAGCGCGACGGTTGCACCGGGGGCGACCTGCGCGTAGCCGTCGAAGACCACCAGGTTGCGCGGCGGATCCGTCGCGAGGCCATAGGCCACGACGAGTCCCCAGCCGGCGAACACGTTCGTGGTGTTGTTGGTCGATTGCACGTTCGCGACGCGATAGAGGCCGTTGCCGCCCGCCTGCACCAGCGCGGTGACCTCACGAAATCCCTGGTAGACGGTGCCGCTCGCATCGAGCTGAGTCGCGGTCTGCGTGGCGTACGCCGCGACCGGAGTCGAGAAGCGACACTGATTGCGTGCCGCGGCGTTCGAATTGCCGCTCCAGTAGAGCCCCGCCCACAGCACGGTGGCGCCGGCCGGCAGGGTGAGCGTGGCGGTGCTCGAGCTGGTGGTGGTGCCGTCGCCATCCACGTCGACGTAGGTCATGGTGAAGTCGTTGTTGTTGAGCGAGGCGCCGGTGCCGTTGCGACCGTTCGTGCAGGTGCCGCCGCCGTTGCAGCTCATCAGCGTGTTGCCGATCAGCGTGACGTCGCCGTTGGTGTTGGCGGTGAAGCGCGTGCCGAACGCGCGGACGATTTGCGCGTGCACGAGAGATGGCGGCGCGACGAGCGCGCCGATCGTGCCGAACACCAGCGCCGCGACCACGAGGCGCGCTCTCATGGCGTGCCTCCGTTCACGATCGACTCGTCGAACTTGGCGCGCAGTCGCAGATACAGCCCCTGGCGCGTCCACGCTTCGTCGGGCAGGTCGGCGTCCGCGAAGCCGTCGTGATTCCAGCCCAGTGACGCCCACACGCCGCGGCCCAGATCGCGGCCGAGTTCGAGCCCGTAGCTCGACTGCCGATCGCGCCACGTGTCGGCGAATCGCATGCTGCTCGCGAGTCCCACGTCCCAGCGGGTGCCGAGGTCGTGTGCGAGCCGGCCATGAATCCACTGCGCTCGGCTGCTCGCGCCGAAGCCGGCCGAGCGCTCGTTGACGAGCTTGGCGGCGACGCCGAACGAGGCCTCGATCGCATCGTCGAGCGGCCCGGCCGCGTGCAGCGACAGAATGTTCGCGACCCGTCGCGCACCGCGAGTCTCGGTGATCCCGGTGGTCGGTTCCGCGACACCCACGCCCGAGGCTCCGAGCACGCCGGCGCCGCGATCGAAGTGGAGTTCGTAGCGGGACAGCGCGACCCATTGGTTCGCGAATCCCGGGCGGTACGAGAGCCCGATCTGCATGCGGTCCCGCACCCGCGTGCCGGCCGCGCGTTCGTCAGCGAAGTCGAGCGTGTTGCGGGCCAGCAGCGTGAGCGCGGCGTCGATGCGGTTCGCGAGCGCCATGGTGAGCAACGCGCGATCGCTCGCGCGCGAGGAGCGCAGCTCGAAACGTGCGCTGGCCTTGATCGCGGTGTCGCCGAGCGCTTCGAGGCCGCTCGTAAACGCGGTGCTGGGCCCGATGCGATCGTCGCTGATCGGATTGAGCCGCTCGAACCCGAGCGAGAGGCGCCAGCCGTCGCCGACCCGCCACGCCTGGCGCAGCCCGAACGCCGCCTCGGCCTCGCGCCCCGCGAGCGCGTTCGCGATCCGGTACTCGCTGAACACGTGCGCCTCGGTGGCGACGGCCGCATCGACGCCGAATACGGTGGCGAGGCGGCGATCGGTGGTCGAGAGCGCCGAGGGACCGAGCAGCGTGGAGGCGATCTCGTGTCGCAGGTAGACGCGTCCGCGGGTGTCGAAGCGGTACTCACCGCCGACCGCGGCGAGACGCCGGTCGAGCACGCGCACGTCCTGCTCGAGCTCCAGGTAGCCGCCCAGTTCGGGGCGTGTGGGCCACTGCGCACTCGTCTTCGCTCGCAGGGCCATGACGAACGGATCGTCGCTCGAGTCGCGGCGGAACTCGTCCGCGAAACGCACTCCGAACTCGCCGCGCGAGAACGCCGTGAGGCGGCGGTTCATGCCGAGCATCACGCTCGCCCGCCGCGCGTCGCCTTGCAGATCACCGGAATAGAGTCCGTCGGCGACCAGCAGTGCGGCGTCCGAGAGCCGTGCGTTCCAGCGCAGGCCCGCCTCGGCGCGGCCGGGTGCGATCCCGGCATTGTCGTTCTGGAACGTCGAGTCGGTGATCGCGACGTGGAACAGTCCCTGACCGCGACTGCTGGCGTGCTGGACCTCGAAGCGGCCGCCCGGCCCGCGCCGGCCGCCCGGAGTGCCGGCGATCGCGAACTCGCTCTCGACGCGGGTGGGCCCGAAGGTGCCGAGCGCGGTGAGCCCACGCAGCTCGAAAGGTTGCGCCGGGTCATGGTCGTCCACGTAGCTGCCGCCCAGCTCGAGCTTCGGGTGAACGTGGACGCGGGCGGCCGCCCCCGACACCCACGCCGGCTCGCCGCCGCCTTCACGTTCGTAGCTGGCGCGCACGAACACCGGGTGCAGCTCCGAATCGAACGACGGCACCGGGCTCTTGAACGTGAGCTCGCCGCGCTGATCGTCCAGCTCGTAGTCGACGAATCGTGCGTAGCTCTTGACGCTGCGCACCACCGCGGGCTGATCGCGATCGCGCACGACGATCTCGATGTGTTCGCTGTTGGGCACCACCGGAGCGCCCGCGAGACGATAGGGGCCCGAGGTGCCAAGTCCCGCGATCTCCTCGACCTGAGCACGCGCGCGTTCGCGCGAGCTGAACGCGTCGAACGACATGCGCGAGTTCTCGAGGTGCTGCTGGACGCCGGTCAGGCTGCGCTGATAGCCGGCCAGCTGACGCGGCGAACCGGCCGCCAGCGGCGAGAAGTCGCCGTACTGAAGCCACGCGCCCGAGCGCTCGATGCGTGCGAACAGGTAGCCGGTCGAGCGCGCGTCGTAGCCGTGCACGGAAGCGTCGCCGAGCAGCGGATAGCCTTCATCCGGCACCAGGTCGCGGGCGCGCCGTTCGTCGCTCGATCGTTCGGTGTCCCAACCGAGTGTGAGCAGCAGATCGTCGTGAACGCGTCCCTTGGCGAACACCGAGGCGCGCGCGCTGGCGGACGCCTCGCCGGCGGCGCTCGCATCTCGAAACTGCTCGATCGCGCGTTCGAAGCCGACTTGCCGACCGCCGCGCGCGCCGGCTCCGTGGCGGAGTGTGGCGAGATCCACCACGCCTTCGACCGTGCCGACCAGCAGCAGCGGTCGCAACTCGGGCAGGAACGCGAGCGTGGTTTCGGTGACGAGCGAACCGGCGCTCGCACGCAGGCGCGCCGTACCGGCATCCGATGGCGACACCAGCACCGCTTCGCCGACCCCGTTCTCGAGCGCGAGCTGCATGCCGGCGCGCGTCGGGTCCAGGTCGCCGCCTTCCCAGTCGCCGCGTTCGCTCTCGAGACTCACGAGCATTCGTCCGGCCGTCGGCACGCCGCGCGCGTCGAGTGCCCGCACCCGCACCAGCGCGCGCGTCCGGCCGTCGGC
>JABFRW010000069.1 GCA_013140805.1 Candidatus Eisenbacteria bacterium | reverse complement strand
CCGGATTGCCGTCGCCGCGCAGCAACGCGAGGTGCACCGCGTGATAGTTGTCAGTCGGCGACCAGTCGCTGGCAGGGCTCCACGCACCCGTACCCGCCGCGATGAGCCGCGCGGGAACGAGCATCACATTCACGAGGAGCGCGATCGCAAACAGGAGTCGCGTCGCGTGGGCGGTGCTCGAGTGCGCTCGAGGGCAGTGGCGAGCTTGCATGGAAGGACCTCCGCAGGTGGGGCCAGGGGCGACAATGAAGTCGCGCGGTCGTCGCGATGCGGAGGCTGGGCGGTAGAGGCGAGTGGGCGACCGTCGAAAAGAACTGTGGTGCCCCCCCCCCCCGGTGTCAATCTCTTTCTGGTCGTTTCCCGAAAGAGCGAGGTGGCTCGACATGACAGGTCTCACGCGGCTCGCCCTCACCGCCGCGACGGCGCTAGTGCTGGTCGGCATGGCTGCGCCGCCGGCGGCGGCTCAGTGGCTGCCGGGCGGTGTCGATCTGTGCGGTGGGCTGTGCCGGGGCGGGAACCAGCTCATCGCCGGCGACGGCCAGGGTGGCGTCTTCGTCTGCTGGGAAGATCGGCGCAACAGCTCCTCCGCTGATGTCTACGCCCAGTACGTCACGGCCGAAGGACAGGTCGCCTGGCCGTTGGGCGGGATTCCGGTCGCGGCGGAGATTCGGTCGCAGGTACCCACCGCGATCGAGCCCGATGGCCTGGGTGGGGTCTATATCGCGTGGTTTGACGATCGGCAACTGATCCTGCCCGGAGGCGGCACGTCTCGAGACATTTACGTGCAGCATCTATTGCCCAACGGATCGATCGCGCCCGGCTGGGCGGTGAATGGCCTGCCTGCCTCGCGCGCGCCAGACGAACAAGAGGGCGCCACGCTGGCTACGGATGGAAATGGCGGGGTGTACGTCCTGTGGCGGGACTGGCGCGATCGCCTCGCCCCCAACGCGGCCGATGTCTATGCCCAGCACTTCCGCTACGACGGCACGCTGGCACCGGGCTGGCCGGCCGACGGCCTCTCGCTGACCTCGGCGCCGGGGGTCCAGAGTGTGACGGGGTTTCGTTGGGCGCTACCTGACGGGGAAGGGGGGCTCCTCGCTCCGTTCTTTGACGGCAGCTCTCCCAACCCGAACAAAGACATGTTCGCGACGCGGGTGCGACCCGACGGCACATTCGCGCCGGGATGGGTGCACGGCGGCCAGCTGGTGCTCGAGAACCGCGCGGGGCGTAGCGTGGCAGTCGACGGAGCGGGTGGGTTTCTCATCCTCGGCGCCACCGTTCGGGACTTCTTCGACCGCGAGATCTACGTGCGCCGGTTCCTGTTCGACGGCACACCCGCTGCCGGGTGGCCACCCGGCGGCGTGGCGATGTTCCCGGTGGCACTCGGCACTGCTCGTCAGTTCGTGCAGGGGGATGGCGGTGGCGGCGCTCTGGTCGCGTGGCAGGGCTCGCAGCCCGGGCGACCCTATGGCGTGTTCGCGACGCGCCGACTGGGCGACGGCACGCTGGCACCCAGCTGGACGCCGAACGGCACGCTGCTGAGCGAGCCCGGGGCGCGCGCGAACCAGTTCGCGGCCGGGCTTGCAGGCGATGGCGCGGGTGGCGCCTACGTGCTGTGGGAGTCCGAGAGCTGGGACAACTCGATCAACACCGCACGGATCCACCACTTCTTGGCAGACGGATCGCTTGCTCCGGGGTGGCCCGAGTTCGGGCGTGTGGTGGCACCCGGCAGCCCGACTTCTCAGTTCGACTCGCACCTGACTCCGGATGGCGTAGGCGGCGCGGTGGTGGTGTGGGAAGAGAGAGCTTCTTCGCTCGGCCGAAGCGGCTTCTTCGCCCAGCGCATCTACGCCGACTCGCCGACTCCAGCGCTGCTGTCGCTCGCGCAGGCCGAGGCAACCTCCGAACGAGTGCGGCTCGTGTGGCAGGGCGTGGGCGCGGGGGCACTCGATGCCGTGGTCGAGAGGAGCACTGAAGCAATCCCGTGGGAGGCGATCGGCCATGCGGTGCGCGAGAACGCCGATGAGCTGAGCTACGAAGATCGCGCGATGACGCCGGGTGCTCGCTACGCTTATCGCCTGCGCTACACCGATGCGCGCGGCGAGCAGGTGACCGCGGCGGCGTGGGTAGACGTACCGGCGCGACTCGAGCTCGCGCTCGCTGGCTTCCGCCCCAACCCCTCACTTGCGATTCCGGTGGTGGCGTTCACGCTCCCGGTTGCGGACGCGGCGCGCCTCGAGGTGTTCGATGTCGCCGGGCGCCGCGTGGTAATGCGCGAGGTGGGAGCACTGGGGCCCGGACGCCACACTCTGCGCCTCGATGACGCGCGGCTCTCAGCCGGCGTCTACGTGGTGCGACTCGTCACCGCTTCACGCACGTTGCTCACGCGCGGGGTGGTGGCGCACTAAGTGGTGCCACCCGCGGGACGAAATCGTCGTGTCCGGTAGTCGCCGTAGTCGCCGATATCTGCGTCCGTCCCGCCGATGACGAGCAATCCACTATCCGGGTAGGGAAGCTGTGCGAGGCCGGCGCAGAACGGGTTCATGCCGCTCGGCTGCGTGACCGGGCGATCCACGAACGTGGTCGGAAATACTCCGCACCCGTCGCTGCCGGGTGTCCACCCGCGCAGCCCCCCATGGAATTGTGTAGTTTGCCCGACGCGGACGTCGTTGAGCCACCAAAAGACACGGCTATGATCCGGATTGCCGTCGCCGCGCAGCAACGCGAGGTGCACCGCGTGATAGTTGTCAGTCGGCGACCAGTCGCTGGCAGGGCTCCACGCACCCGTACCCGCCGCGATGAGCCGCGCGGGAACGAGCATCAC
>JABFRW010000068.1 GCA_013140805.1 Candidatus Eisenbacteria bacterium | reverse complement strand
GAGATCGGGGGCAGCGACGAGGAAGAAGCGGCCCTGTTCATCAAACGGCACGTCACCAAGCCGGTGGTCGCGTTCGTCGCCGGGCAGACGGCACCGCCCGGGAAGCTCATGGGGCACGCGGGCGCGATCATCTCGGGCGGGGCGGGCACGGCCGCCGAGAAGATGGCGGCGTTCGAGGCCGCCGGAGTGCCGGTTGCACGCATTCCGTCCGAGATTCCCGCATTGATCTCCGAGCAGCTCGGCCGGCGTCGCGCGCGTCGCAAGCATGCGGCGCCGAAGGCCAGGGTCGTACTCGGAGCCGGTACCAGGTCACGCGCCTCGGCGGCGCGCAAGTCCGCGACCCGCAAGGTTGCTTCGCGCGCGGCATCCAAGCCGCGCAAGTCGTCCAAGCCGCGCAAGCCGTCCAAGCCGGCTCCGCGCGCCAAGTCCGCCGGTCGCCGGCGCTGATCCAATCGATTCGAACTTTCACGGGCCCCACGCCCGTTTTCCGGAGGTAGCAGCATGGCCATCGAACGCACGCTATTCATCGTCAAGCCGGACGCCGTCCAGCGAAGCCTGATCGGCAAGATCCTCGCGCACGTCGAGGGCGAGCAGTTCCGCATCACCGACGCACGTCTCGCCTCGATCACGCGCGCGGAGGCCGAGGAGTTCTACTCCGAGCACAAGGGCAGACCGTTCTTCCCCGAACTGGTCGACTTCATGACCTCGGGGCCCGTGATGCTCACCTGCCTCGAGCGTGAGTCGGCGGTGACCCGGCTGCGTGAGGTGATCGGCGCGACCGACCCCGCTCAGGCGGCTCCCGGGACCCTCCGGGCGCTCTACGCCGAGAGCAAGGGGCGCAACTCGGTCCATGCCTCGGACAGCAACGCGAGCGCCCAGCGCGAGATCAAGATCTTTTTCGGCGTCGCCGCGATCAGCCGCTGAGCCCCAGCCCCCCGAGCACCGTCGGCGCAAGGCTGGACGCTCTTCCGAGCGCTGTGCTAGTGTGCCGGCCGTCCCTGTCCCGGGGGCACGCACCCAATATGTCCAGTTTCCATATCAACTTAGCGACGCTCTCCCCGGGGTCCAGCCGACTCGTGGTCGAAGGCCCTGCAGCCGATCTGGGCCTGTCCGACGGCGAGTGGCCCGAGCCGATCCGGTCGGATTGGTCGGTCGATCGGTCGGGCGAGCAGGTCACGGCGCGCGGCGAGATTCACGCAACCGCCCGTCTGGACTGTGTCCGTTGTCTCAAGTCGTTCGATCTCGCCCTCGAAGTTCCGGTCGTCGTGCACGCGGATCGCGCCGGTCGCGGACGTCATCCCGAGCAAGAGGGAGATCTCGAACGTGATGACTACATGCGGTTTCATGATGGCCGGCAGGTGGAACTGGGCGAGGACGTTCGCGAAGCGCTCTTGCTCGAAGTTCCGATGGCTCCGTCCTGTCGGGTCGATTGTCGGGGGCTGTGCCCCCGTTGCGGAGCCGAACTGAACGAGGGGCCCTGCGGCTGCGCGACCGAGTCGCGCGCCTGAGGCTTCGCGGTCGAACGGCCGCACCCGACGCACGCAGACCGGTCCCGGCCGGCCCGCGCGCTTCGGTCCGAACTCAAGAGGAGGGACGCACCGATGGCGGTTCCCAAGCGACGTCACTCGCCAACGCGCGGTCGCAAGCGCCGGACGCACTGGAAGCTTCGCAAGCCGGGCGTCAGCGCCTGCAGCCACTGCAGCAGCCCGAAGATTCCACATCGCATCTGTCCGACCTGCGGTTTCTATGACGGCGAGGAAATTCGCATGCCGTCCACCGAGTAACGACCGGGCTCGTCCCATACCATGGGATCGATCCCGCGCATCGGGATTGACGCGATGGGAGGTGACCACGGCCTCGGCGAACTCGCCGCCGGCCTGGTCTCGGCGTTCCGTGAATGGCCCGGGCGCTTCACCATCACGCTGGTCGGCGATCAGGCCGAGATCGGTGTCGAGCTGAAGAAGGCGGGAGCGGACCGCCTGCCGATCGAGATCGTTCACGCCCCCGAGCGCATCGACATGGCGGAGAAGGCGGCGGCCGCGGTGCGGCGCAAGACCGCTTCATCGCTCGGCGTGATGATCCAGCTTCACAAGCAGGGCCATCTCGACGCGGTGTTCAGCGCCGGCAATACCGGAGCGGTGGTGGCGGCGGCACTGCTCGGCCTCGGACGACTCGAAGGGGTTTCGCGCCCGGCACTGGCGGCGTTCTTTCCGAATCCGAGTGGCGGTGCGGTGGTGCTCGACGTTGGCGCGAACGCACAATGCAAGGCGCCGTGGCTGGTGCAGTTCGCTCACATGGGTTCGGTCTACGCGCGCTATCTGCTCGAACGCCGCACCCCGCGCATCGGGCTGCTGTCGATCGGTGAGGAAGACACCAAAGGCAACGATCTGGTGCTGGAGGTGCTCCCGCTGCTCAAGGCGGAGACCCACCTGCACGTGATCGGCAATGTCGAAGGCCGCGACGTGTTCAAGGGCACCTGCGACGTGGTGGTGACGGACGGCTTCACCGGCAACGTGGTGCTCAAGACGGCCGAGAGCGCCGCGGGATTCCTGATGAACAAGGTGAAGCAGGAGGTGATGGGCGATCCGCTCGCCATGGCGGGCGCGGTGCTGATGCGCCCCGCGATGAGCCGTGTGCGGCGCGCGATCGACTGGGAAGAGCACGCGGCGGTGCCGCTGCTGGGAGTGGACGGCGTGTGTTTCATCGGGCACGGTTCGAGCCGCCAGCGCGCGTTTCGCAGCGCGATCCGCACCGTGGCGACGTTCGTCGAAAAGAAGGTCAATGAGCACATCCGCGAGGAGATCGGGACCAATCGTGACTCCGCAGCGTGAAGTGAGAGGTGCGGCGATCGCGGGCACCGGCATGTACGTGCCGGAGCAAGTGGTGACGAACGCCGACATGGCGCGGATCGTCGAGACTTCCGACGAGTGGATCGTCGAGCGCACCGGGATCCGAGAGCGACGCAAGGCGCGCCCCGACCAGGCGTCGTCGGACCTCGCGTTGATCGCCGCCCGCCGCGCGCTCGAAATGGCGGGGCTCGAAGCCGTCGACATCGATCACATCGTGCTCGCCACCACTTCGCCGGACCGCTATCTGCCGTCGTGCGCGTGCACGCTTCAACACAAGCTCGGCGCCACTCGTGCGGCGGCCTACGACGTGTTCGCGGCCTGCACCGGTTTCGTGTTCGGACTCGGCATCGGGCGCGCGCTGATCGCGGGTGGTGCCGCCGATACCGTGCTGGTGGTCGGAGTCGAGACGCTCTCGCGCATCACGAACTATCAGGATCGCAACACCTGCGTGCTGTTCGGAGATGCGGCGGGGGCGGTGGTGCTGCGTCCGTGCGCGGCGGGCGATGGCGTGCGCGCGGTCCACATGCAGAGTGACGGCGAACTCGGCGACGTGCTCGAGATCGCCGGCGGCGGCTCGCGCGAGCCGGCGAGCGAGGACACGGTTCGCGATCGCAAGCACTTCATCGCCATGCGGGGCAAGAAACTGTTCCCGTTCGCGGTCCGCAGCATGGAGGACAGCCTGCGCCAGGTCGTGGGCGAGGCCGGCTGGGGAGTCGACGATCTCGATCTGGTGATTCCTCATCAGGCGAACATTCGCATCATCGACGCGGTGCGCGAACGCCTCGGCATTCCCGCGGAGCGCGTGGTGGTGAACATCGATCGCTACGGCAACACGTCCTCGGCCACGATTCCGGTCGCGCTCGACGAGATCGTGCGCGCGGGGCGCTTGAAGCCCGGCGACAAGCTCGGCATCTGCGCGTTCGGGGGCGGAGCCACGTGGGGCGCGGCGGCGTTGAGCTGGACGCGTGCGCGCGTCGAACCCGAGAGCGCGGATGCCGCCGGCAACCTCGCGGCCGCACGGAGCGACACATGACGCTCGCATTCCTGTTCCCGGGGCAGGGAGCGCAGAAGGTCGGAATGGGTCAGGCGCTCGCAGCCGCGCACCCGATCGCGCGCGAGACCTTCGCCGAAGCCGATCGAGTGCTGGGCTTCGGACTCACCCGCCTGTGCGCCGAGG
>JABFRW010000067.1 GCA_013140805.1 Candidatus Eisenbacteria bacterium | reverse complement strand
CCTCCTTGATCGCCTGGGCCGCACGGCCGTGTCGCCCCAGCATGTCGACGCGCAGCACCCGGATCTCGCGCGAGCTCTCGCGCTGCTTCGAGAGTCGATCGAGCACCCGCACGGCTTCCGAAGCCGCCGACCTCAATCGACTGCGTCCGGGGCTCTCGTTCCTGCGCGGCTGGATCGCCGAGAATCTGCGCCGTGATGCGGACGCCGTCATGCATTATCGAGATCATCTGCTCGCGAACACCGGAGACGTGGCCGGCCGTCGTCAGATCGCGTTCGCATTGCGGCGCCTCAAGCGTCCGCGCGAGGCGCTGGTCGAGGCGCGAACACTGGCGCGAGCGCGACCTGACGATCTCGAGGCGCAGGCGCTGCACGTCGAAACGGCGTTCGAAGCACAGCAGCCTTCGGAAGCCGTGCGGGTGCTCGATCGACTCTCGAAGCAGCGCGAGAGCTCGCGCGAGATCCGGGTGCTGCGCGTCGACATGCTGGGGCGACACGGCCGTGCGGCCCAGGCGATCAAGGAGGCCGAAGCATGGCTCGCCGCGGGGCCCGACGATATTCCGAACCGCGCGCTGGCAGCCCGCGCTAGCGAACTCGGTGGCGACTGGACCGGGGCGATCGCGCATCTGCAGCACGCCGTCGAGCTGGCACCGGATTCGCTCGCGCCGCGCGCGCTGCTGGCTCGACTGCTGCAGCATCGTAATCGCTGGTCGGAGGCCGAGGCCGAGTGGCGGGCGGCCAATCAGCGATTTCCGGAGCATGTCGGGGTGCTGTACGAGATCGCCGTGTGCCGCGAGCACACCGGAGATCTGATCGGGGCCGAGTCCGCGGCGCGCGATGCGCTGAAGCGCGAGCCCGACAACCCCGAATTGCTCAACTTCCTCGGCTATCTGTTCGCCGACCATGCGTTCAAGCTCGACGAGGCGGTGCTGCTGGTGCGTCGGGCGCTGAGCGCCGATCCGGACAACGGCGCCTATCTCGACTCGCTCGGCTGGGCCTACTTCCGGCTTGGCCGCTTCGACGAGGCCCGCCGCCTGCTCGAACGTGCCGTCGAGCGGACCGGTGGGGATGCGGTCGTTCACGAGCATCTGGGAGATGTTTACAACTCCTTGAGACTCAATAACTTGGCAGTTGAGCAGTACCGACGCAGCGCGGCCGCCGGCAACCGCGACCCGGGGCTGCGAGCCAAGCTGGGAACGGTCCGATGACTGGTCTGGAACCTGTTGCCGGGCAGGGGGTAGTAGCCAACAGTGGAGTCATCCGTGCCGCTCGATCGTGAGCCCTCCGTTGCGGGCATCGTCCCGTTGTCCGACGAGGACCTCATGTCGCGCGCCGCGGCGGACGACGAGCGTGCCTTCGCGGAGCTGGTGAGGCGCTACCAGGGGCGGGTGATCAACCTGGTGAGTCGCATCCTCAACGATCGCGAATGCTCGGACGATCTGGCGCAGGAAGTGTTCGTCCGCGTTTACGTGCATCGCCGCAACTATCGACGCGGCGCGAAGTTCTCGACCTGGTTGTTCACCATCGCCGCAAATCTCGCGAAGAACGAGATCCGGCGGCGGGTACGACGACGCAACTGGTTCAGTCTCGATGCGCTGCAGGAAGTGGTTCAGGACAGCGCGATGGTTCTGGCGGATCCCGTCGAGGGCCAGGACGTCGCGATGCAGCGCGAACAGCTGCAGTCACTCATCGGCAAGGCCATCGCGGTCGTGCCCGAAAAATATCGAATCGCCCTCGTGCTCAGAGATGTCGAGGGCCTCGCCTACGAGGAGATCGGACAGGTGCTGGGGATTCCGGGCGGCACGGTGCGTTCGCGCATCAACCGCGCACGCGGAATGCTCAAGCGCAAACTCCAACCCTTGCTACGCCGAGAAGGAACGTCATGACTTGTGGTCAGTCCCGCAAACTGTTCAGCGCCTACTGGGACGATGAACTGAGCCTCGCCGAGCGCGAGTGGCTCGAAACGCACTTCACCTCGTGCTCGGGGTGCCGTGGCGAGTACGACGAGTTCACCCGCGTCGTCGAGTGGAGCGGCTCGCTGCCGCGCGTCGAAGTGGCGCCGGATTTCGCGGAGCGCACGCTGGCGCGCGCGCGTCGTGTCACCGCTGCGCCCGATCGTGTGCCGAGCGGGACGCCGCGCTGGGTGACCGCCACGGCGGCGGTCGCGCTGCTCGCGGTCGGCGGTACGCTGGCGCTGCAGTTCGCGGTGCGCGGCCCTGACTCATCCTCGAGCGGTGCGCCGATGGCCGTGCAGGCTCCGCTGCTGCAGCCCGAGCGCGTGGTTCCGACGGGTACTCCGGCGGTCGCGACGCCCTCGATGTCGGACCCGGGCGCGGAACGCGTCGCGGTTCTCGAGCCACTCGGCGAACTCTCGGACAGCCTGTTCGATCGCTCCGACGACGTCGAGTTCGTGCTCGATCCGGTCGCGATTCGCAAGGGTCGCGCCCACTCGACCACCCGCATCACCCCGCCCACCGTGCACGGTGAGGCCGCGACCATCACCTTCTAGGAGTCCGGTTGACGCGAGCGCCCCGAGTTCCGCACTTCCTGAGCCACCGTTTCGCGACCGTGGCGCGGCTCGCGATGTCGTGCGTGCTCCTGTTCGGAACTCTCGCACCCTCGGTGACGAGTGCCCAGGGCACGCTGAGCGCGCTCCAGACCGACGTCGACCAGATCGCGCGCCGCGCTCGACCTTCGGTGGTCACGGTGATGGCGCAGCGTTCCGTCCAGCGTGCGGGTGACGCTCAGGCGCGCCCGCGCTCGCGCGTAGGTTCGGGTGTGGCGATCGACGATCACGAAATCGTGACCGTCGCGAGCCTGGTGCTCGGAGCGCAACGCGTGGTGGTGCGGACCTCGAATGGCATCGTCGCGGAGGCCGAGGTGGTCGGAGCCGATGCGATTTCGAACGTCGCGCTGCTGCGCGTCGCCGACGTCCGGCTGCCGGTGATCAAGTTCGCGTCCCACGGCGGCGCGCGCACCGGCGACTGGGTGGTCTCGCTCGGGACTTCGTATCGCGCCCAGGCAACGCAATCGGTCGGCAACGTCGCTTACGTTCACCGCGAGCCCGGTCGCACGCTGCTCCAGCTGACCAACACGGTGTATCCGGGAAACAGTGGTGCGGCGGCGATCGACGTGCACGGCGAGCTGGTCGGCATCGTCGAGGGCGAGATCGGCGCGCCGGACCTGGTCGCCGACGAGAGCCCCGAAGAGCGCAGCGGCGCCGGAGCCAGCTTCGTGCTGCCGCCGGAAGTGCTCCGCCCGGTGCTCGAGTCGTTGCGCCGCGAAGGCTTCGTGCGTCACGCCTTCCTGGGGGTGACGACGCGTGCGGTGAGCGTTCGCAGCATCGCGCGGGGCGGCCGCCGCACGCCGATCGGCGCGGTCATCGAGCGCGTGGTCCCGGGCGGGCCCGCCGAGCGCGCCGGCCTGCGGGGCGGCGACATCGTCGTCGCATTCGCAGGTGAACGCGTCGAGTACCCGGAGCAGCTGGCGCGCTGGGTGGCCAGTGCCGCGCCGGGTTCCTCCGCCGAGATCGTCTGGGCGCGCGAAGAGGTCGGAATGAACACCGCCGTCGAGCTGGGCGAGGCGCCGCGCGAGGCGCCCGCGGCCTGGAATGCTTCGTGGCTCGAGGACGAGAGTCCCACGCGCTCACCCGCGCGCATCGCCGAACTCGAGCGCGAGATTCGGCGGCTCAGCGGCGAGCTCGACCGCTTGAAGATCGAGCCGCGACGCTAGCCGCCCGGCGCGCACCGCACGCGCGCTCGATTCGCCGGATTTCGATGCGCTCGCTATGCTGCGACCCGTGAGCCGCGAACTTCTGGTTCGAATACCGGGACGTCCCATGTCGAGCCGCGTGGTGATCGCGCGCGGAGCGCTCGATCTTCTCGGGCGCCGAATCCGGCGGGAACTTCCCGGGGCTCGCCGCGTCGCCGTGGTGAGCGACCGCAACGTCGCGAGGCTCTACGCGCCGCGTGCGCTCCGCACGCTGCGACATGCCGGTCTCGAACCCGAGCTGCACGTGCTGCCGGCCGGAGAGACGACCAAGCGGGTGGCATCGCTCGAGCGGCTGTGGCGCGGATTCGCCGATCAGGACCTGGGGCGAGGTGACGTGGTGGTGGCGCTCGGCGGCGGAGTGATCGGCGATCTCGCGGGCTTCGCGGCGGCGACGTGGCTGCGTGGAGTGGCGTGGGTGGGAGTGCCGACTTCGCTGCTCGCCCAGGTCGACAGCTCGATCGGCGGCAAGACGGGAGTCGATCAGCCGGCGGGCAAGAACCTGGTCGGCGCGTTTCATCAGCCGGTCCTGGTCGTCGTCGATCCGGCATTGCTCGCGACGCTGCCGGTGCGCCATCTGCGCGCCGGACTGGCGGAGGTCGTCAAGCTCGGCATGGCCGTGGATGCCGCGCTGTTCCGTTCGTGCGAGCGCTCACTCGACCCATTGACGCGTCGCGAACCCGCCGCGCTCACCCGCGTGATCGAACGCGCGATCCGCATCAAGCAGCGTGTGGTGCGGAGCGACGAACGCGAACGGCCGGGTGGTCCCCGCACCGCGCTCAACTTCGGTCACACGCTCGGGCATGCCTATGAAGCGGCGCGCGATTTCCGCGGGATCCTCCACGGCGAAGCGGTGGCGATCGGAATGCGCTTCGCGGCAGCGTTGTCTGAGCACACGCTCGGACTGGCCCCCTCGCAACGCGCGCGACTCGAACGATTGCTGGATCGATTGAAGCTGCCGCGGCGCCTGCGCGGGGTGCGCGTTGCGGCGCTGGACGCGGCGATGCGACTCGACAAGAAGCGCGCAGGTAGCGAACCCCTGTGGGTATTGACGCCCAAAATCGGCCATGCTAGCGTGCCGCGGCCGGTCGAGCGTCGCCTTCTAAAGGAGACGCTCGTTTCATTCGGAGCCGAAAACTGAGCCTTCGCATACTGGTCCTCCACGGTCCGAATCTCGATGCTCTGGGAACTCGCGAGCCTCAGGTCTACGGACGCGAGACACTCGGCGACGTCGAGCGCGCATTGAGCGAGCTGGGACGCGAATCGGATTGCGAGATCGAGTCGCGGCAGACGCAGCACGAAGGCGTGTTGATCGAAGCGCTGTACGGTGCACGCGGGCACTCCGATGGAGTGCTCCTGAACCCGGGTGGTCTCACGCACACGAGCGTCGCGCTGCGCGACGCCGTCCTCGCGTGCGGGCTTCCGGTGGTCGAGGTGCACGTGACCAATCCCCACACACGCGAAGCCTTCCGTCACAGGTCGCTGGTGTCCGGCGCCGCCCTCGGGGTGGTGCAGGGCTTCGGCATCGACAGCTACCGACTCGCGCTGCGCGGACTCATCGCGCATCTCCGCCGTGACCGCGCCTCGTAAGTCGCGCGCCGGCAGCGGTTCCGGCCGCCGAACTGGCGTCAAGTCCGCGCCTGCGACCGCCGATAACCCGCGCACTGCGAAGGTCGGCGAATTCGAGCTGGGCGAGCTTCGCCAGCTGATCCGCCTGGTCCAACGCACCGGGATTGGCGAGCTCGAGGTCACGGCCGGCGGTCGTACCGTTCGGATCTCCGCTCAGTCGCACGGCGTGGCGCCGCATCCGATGGCGACCGCTCCGTCGGCTGCGGCTCCGGCGGCGCACGCTTCGGCGGGCGCTTCGGCCTCCGCGAGTCCGCCACCCGCCAAGGACAATACCGTCGCGATCACGTCGCCCATGGTGGGAACGTTTTATCGCGCACCGGCACCGGATGCGGACCCGTACGTCGAAGTGGGAAGCGTGGTCGAGGTGGGGCAGAACGTCTGCATCATCGAAGCCATGAAGCTCATGAACGAAATCGAGTCCGAGGTCCGGGGGCGAGTGGTTCAGCTTCTGGTCGAGAACGCCCAGCCGGTGGAGTTCGGTCAGAAGCTGTTCCTGGTCGAGCCGGTCTAGGCAAGGGCGCAGCTCGGAGCGCGGGGCGGACCTCGCGCGGATGGGGGCGACGATGAACATTCGCGTGGTGCTCGACAAGATGATCGGAGCGCGGGCCAGCGATCTCCATCTCAAGGCCGGAACGCCGCCGGTGGTGCGCGTCGACGGCGTGCTGTACACGCTCGACGAGCCGGCACCCTCCGCACAGCAGTTGCGCGAGGTCTGCCACCAGCTCCTCAACGAGGAGCAGCGCCAGCACTTCTCGACCCATTCCGAGATCGACTTCGCGTTCGGCGTCGCCGGACTCGCCCGATTCCGCGCCAACCTGTTCATGCAGCGTGGCACACCGGCGCTCGCGCTACGCCATGTGCCGGTCGAGGTGCCGAGCATCGAGGACCTGCACGTTCCACCTCAGGTTCGCGAGCTGGCGTTCTCGCCGCGCGGCCTGGTGCTGGTCACGGGTCGCACCGGCTCGGGCAAGTCGACGACGCTGGCCGCCATGATCGACGCGATCAACAAGGTCACCACGCGCAACATCATCACGGTCGAAGACCCGATCGAGTTCCTCCACCGCGACCGCCTGTCGTTCATCCACCAGCGCGAGGTCGGACTCGACACCAAATCTTTCCACGACGGTTTGCGGTACGTGCTGCGCCAGGATCCCGACATCATCCTGGTCGGCGAAATTCGCGACCTCGAGACCATGAGCACGGCACTGATGGCCTCCGATACCGGACATCTGGTGCTCTCGACGCTGCACACCACCGACGTGGTGCAGACGCTGCAGCGCATCGTTTCGTTCTACCCGCCGCACCAGCACGACGAGATCCGGTTGTCGCTGTCGGCGAACCTGCGGGCGGTGGTGTGTCAGCGACTGATCGCGCGCAAGGATGGCGCGGGCCGCGTTCCGGCGATCGAAATCATGGTCAGCACCCCGACGATCCGCGAGTTCATCCTGAATCCGGACAAGGTCCCGATGATCCACACGGCGATCGCCGAGGGCGTCACGCAGTACGGCATGCAGACCTTCGATCAGTCGGTGCTCGGTCTGCTGCGCGAGGGCCTGATCAGCGAGGAAGAGGCGCTCAAGAACTGCAACAACCCGAACGAGCTTCAGCTCAAGCTCAAGGGCATCTCGGCGTCTTCCGACCGCATGTGGCAGCCGGTCGACGCCGCCAGTGCGGAATCCTCCCCGGAAGCTCCGGCCAACGCCGGAGCCCGACCGGGCTGGATGTCGCGCGACTGACGGGGGCATGTTCCGCAAGGTCCTGATCGCCAACCGGGGTGAGATCGCCCTCCGCATCATTCGCGCCTGCCGCGAGCTCCGGATCAGCACCGTCGCGGTCTTCAGCGAGGCGGATCGAGACAGCCTGCACGTCCGGCTCGCCGACGAGTCGGTGTGCATCGGACCGCCGGCGCCGGCTCAGTCCTATAACTACATCGCGCGGCTGATCTCGGCCGCCGAAGTGACGGGCGCCGACGCCATCCACCCCGGCTACGGATTCCTGTCCGAGAACGCGCACTTCGCCGAGGTGTGCGCCTCGTGCGGTTTCGTTTTCATCGGACCGACACCCGAGATGATCCGGAAGATGGGCGACAAGGCGGTGGCTCGAAAGACCATGCGAGAGGCCGGACTGCCGCTGGTACCCGGCAGCGAAGGCACGCTCACGGACATCGACGAGGCGCTGTCGCTCGCGAGTGGCATCGGCTATCCGGTCATCATCAAGGCGGCTGCCGGCGGTGGCGGACGCGGCATGCGCGTGGCGTGGGACGAAAAGCAACTCCGAACCGGATTCGGCATCGCGAGGGCGGAGGCGGGGGCGGCGTTCAACAATGACGCGGTGTACCTCGAGAAGTATCTGGTCAAGCCGCGCCACATCGAGTTCCAGTTGTTCGGCGACTCGCACGGCAATCTCATCCATCTCGGCGAGCGCGAGTGCTCGGTGCAGCGCAATCACCAGAAGTTGATCGAGGAGTCGCCGAGTCCGTTCCTGAACGACGCGCAGCGCCGCAAAGTCGGCGAGATCGCGGTGCGCGGCGCCGCCTCGATCGGCTACCTGAACGCGGGCACCATGGAGTTCCTGTTCGATCAGGACGGCAGCTTCTATTTCATGGAGATGAACACGCGTATCCAGGTCGAGCACCCGGTCACCGAAGAGGTCACCGGGCTGGATCTCGTGAAGGAGCAGATCCGGGTCGCGGCCGGCGAAAAGCTGTCGCTCACGCAGAAGCAGGTCGAGTGGAGCGGACATGCGATCGAGTGCCGCATCAATGCCGAGGACTTCGAGCACGGCTGGCGTCCGAGCCCCGGCAAGGTGACCTACTGGTACAAGCCGGGCGGTCCCGGCATCCGGGTCGACAGCCACGTGTATGCCGGCTACGTCGTGCCGCCGTACTACGACTCGATGATCGGCAAGCTGATCGCGCGCGGCAAGGATCGTGAAGAGGCGCTGCGCCGTATGGAGATCGCGCTCGAGGAGATGATCGTGGAAGGCGTGCACACCACGATTCCGTTCCATCGCCTGGCGCTGGCGGACTCGCGGTTCCGAAGCGGCGATGTCGACACGCGTTTCGTGGAAGCGCTGCTCAAGGAACGCCAGCCGGTCGCGACACCCTGACCGTTCCGACGGTCCGGGTCATGTTGCAGCCGCACGAAGCGCGGCCGCGCGGCCCGCTCGAGGCCGCGCTGGTGGTCGACGTGCTCCGCGCCACCACCACGCTCACGGCCGCACTCTCGAACGGTGCCCGCGAAGTCATTCCGGTCGCCACCCCCGCGGAGGGCTTCGCGGCACGGGCGAGGCGTCCCGATGCGCTGCTGTGCGGCGAGCGGGGCGGCCGCATCGTGGATGGCTTCGACCTCGGAAACTCGCCGTTCGAGTACACCGCCGAACGGGTGCGCGGCCGCACGCTCGTTTTCGCCTCGACGAACGGCTCGCTCGCGCTGCTCGCGGCGCGCGGCCTGCGACGCGTGCCGGCCTCGTTCGCGAACCTCACGGCCGCGGTCGATCGCGTGTGGCGGGCGTCCGGCATCGTGATCGTGTGCGCCGGCAAGGAAGGTGCATTCGCGCTCGTGCAGCCGCGCGACCAGCAGGCCGGCGCAGGCAGCGTCCTCGAGCGCGAATGCACCTTCCTTGCCGGCGCGGTGAGATCGCTAGTCGAGGGCTCGCGCCACGGACGCGACCTCTCGGCGATGGGCCGCGACTACGCGCGCGACGTCACGTGGTGTGCCACGCTCGACTCCATGAGTGCGGCGTTCGAG
>JABFRW010000066.1 GCA_013140805.1 Candidatus Eisenbacteria bacterium | reverse complement strand
GGTGCCCGCCGCGCGCCTAGTTCAGGCCCACGCCGCCTGCGTGCGAGCGAGTTCGCTGCCGCCCAGGCTGGTCGCGAGCACCGCGCCGGCCAGCACCGCGCGGTCGAGGTCGTGCTCGTCGAACGCCTCGCCGCCGCGCTTGTTGCTCAAATTCAGCACCCCGACCAGGTGTCCCGAGTGCACCATCGGGACGCTGATGAACGAATCGGAGTTGTAGGCATCCTGGTGGGTATGCTGAACGTCCTTGGCGTCACGCTTCATGCGTACGAACAGCGGTTTGCGATTGTGCGCGACCCAGCCCGCGATGCCCTGACCGACCCGCACCTTGATGCGCGGCGCCAGCGACGGATCGAGGCCGCGCTGGGTGTGGACCCGCAGTGCTTCGTTCGAGTCGTCGAGCACCATGAGACTGCAACGATCGACGCCGAACTGCTCGCCGAACCACGACACCATGGTGTTCGCGAATTCGCTCGGATCGTGCTGCTGCGACATGACCTGGAACACGTCTTTCAGGAACGAGACGGTGCGCTCGACGCGGTCGGTGCGCGACTGGGTCGCGGTCAGCTGCGCGTAGGCGTCGGTCAGGTGCTGCGCGGCCTGGGTCGACTGCTCCTCGAGTGCCACCAGCTTGTGCTTCACCTTGTCGAGCTCGCGGCGGTAGGCGCCCGAGCTCTTGTCGAGCTGTTCGATTTCCTGCGACAGCGAGGCGAGCTTGTCGGCCTTGGCCTTGTTGTCCTGCACCAGTGATGCGGTCTCGGCGTTGAGGCGGCGAATGCGTTCCTGGAACATCGCGGTCGCCGTCTGCGCCTGACGAACGTCGTCGGTCGGCCGCGTGCGTGAAGTGGACTTGTGAAGATGCTGCGCCAGCGACAGCGCGGCGAGGCTCTTGAGCGGGATCAGCTCACCCACCACCTTGCCCGGGAACGCGCCACGCTTGTCGCTCGCGATCGTCAGCACCGCCAGCAGGTCCTCGCGGTCGGCGAGCGGCATGCAGATGCACGACTGCCAGCTCGCCATCGGGCTGATCGACGCGAGCGCCGGCGCTTCGGACGGATCCGGCTCGTAGGTCGGCGCGTTCTGGAACATGTGCGACAGCAACGTGCGGCGGTCGGGCGAATTGAAGAACGCGCTCGGGTGGAAGAACTTTCGCACCAGGCGCGACGGCAGCATCTCGACCGGGAGGTTCACGTCACGCCGCACCAGCCGCGGGCCGTTGCGCGTGTAGATCTGAACCAGCGCGTCGCGGCTGACCTCGTAGAAGGCGAGCGATGCCTGCCAGTCGGAACGGACCGCGTGCAGGTAGCCGAGGAACTCCGAGACCACCGCCTCCACATCACGCGAATTCGTGAGCCGCTGAGAGATGTCGCGCAGATCGAACCGGGACATGATCGCCTCCTCCTGAGATGGACCGTCACTGAGCGCGACGAAATCAGGCAATCCACGTGCCGCGGGATTGCGACGTGCACGGCGCACGCGGCCGTGCGGATCGCGCGGGGCTGCGTCACCGCACGCACTCGCTTCGCGACTGCGCGGAACCGCATGCGCGTGCTAGATTGCTGGCGATTCGATGGTTTTCCGACCCGGAGGTAGCCGATGCCACGCCTGATCGCCGATCGACCCGTCCTGCGCATGACCTCGGAGCTCGGCAAGGTGATGGCGGCCGCTCGTGCACGCGAGCAAGCAGGACATCGCGTTCTGCACCTCGAACGCGGCGAACCCGACTTCGATACTCCGCCGCACATCGTCGAAGCACTCGCCGCCGCGGCCCGTGCCGGCGAGACGCACTACCCGGATGCGCGCGGCACGCTGGCGTTTCGTCAGGCGCTGGTGGCGAAGCTGGCACGCGAAAACAAGATCGTGTGCGAGCCCGACGACGTGGTGGTGACCGATGGTGGCACTCACGGACTGTTCATGGTGTTCCAGGGCATGCTGAACGCCGGTGAAGAAGTGCTGGTGCTGTCGCCGCACTGGATGGCGATTCCCAAGCTGATCGGGTTCGTGAGCGGTGCGTCGTTTCGCACCGCGCCGCTCTACCTGGACGTGCTCGAAGGCACGATCTCTCCGGCCGGCATCGCGACGCGGCTGCGAGAGGCGCTCGGCCCGCAGACGCGCGGGATCTACCTCAACTCGCCGAACAATCCGACCGGTGCGGTGATGACGCGCGAGCAGCTCGCGGCGGTCGCCGAAGTCGCGATCGAGCGCGATCTGTGGGTGGTGAGTGACGAAGCCTACGAACACCTGCTGTACGACGACGCGCAACACGTCAGCATCGCGTCGCTGCCGGGCATGGCCGATCGCACCGTGTCGGTCTACACCTTCTCCAAGTCGTATTCGATGACCGGCTGGCGGCTCGGCTACGTGGTGTCACCCGCGGCGCTGCGCCCGGTGATGGGTCCGCTGCTCGCGTTCTACACCACGCACGGCGTGTTCCCCGCGATCCAGACCGCGGGTCGCATCGCGGTGACCGGCCCGCAGGACGCGGTCGAGACCATGCGACGCGCCTACCTCGAGCGGCGCGATCTGATCCTCACCGGGCTCGAAGGCCAGAACGTCGTGCGGGTGCCGCGGCCGCGCGGCGCGTTCTACGCGTTCGCCGATGTGTCGGGCGCGCTGCAGGGGCGCGACATCTGGGCGCTGGTCGAGGAGTGGCTGTCGCTCGGGCTGGCCGTGCTGCCGGGCACCGCGTTCGGACCCGAGTACGGGAACTGGGTCCGCATGTCGCTGGCGACCCGGCGCGAGGACATCGAGGCCGCGGTCACGCTGCTCCGCACCCAGGTCGCGGCGACGCGCGTCTCGTGACGACGGGTTTCTGCCCGGAGTGCGGCGCCGGCTATCCGCCTGAAGTCGTGGCGTGCCCGCGTTGCCGCGCGGTGCTCACGACCGAGCCACCGTCGCGCGAGGCGGCGCCCGAGGTCGTGCATCGAGTGCCCGATGCCGCGGCCGGCGCGCTGCTGCTCGGTGTGCTGGAGCACCACGGCGTCGAGGCACTGCTGCGCACCACGACGCTGCCGGGCTATGGCTCGGTGCGGCGTGACTGGGGGACCAGCGCGTGGGGGGAGATCATCGTGGCTCCCGACGCGGCGGCGGAAGCGCGCGCGCTGATCGCGGAATACCTCGCGGCACTCGAGCGCGGCGGCGCGGTGCGAGACGAAGACGTCGGAGAGCCGGACACCGAGACTTGAGGCCCGGCGTCCTCGCCGCCGCCGCCGCTCACTCCTCTTCGATCTCGATCTCCTCGTCATCGTCGTCGACTTCGATGACGAAATTGCCCCCGATCCGCTGCGGCACGATCACGCGATGCAGCGCGATCGCGAACACCTCGTCCATGTTCTCGACCGCAATCAGTTCGAGGCAGTCCCGGACGTCCTCGGGAATGTCCTCGACGTCTTTCAGATTCGCGGCGGGGAACAGGAAGGTGCGGATGCCCGAGCGATGGGCGGCGAGCGCCTTCTCGCGCAGTCCGCCCACCACCAGCACCTTGCCGCGCAGGCTCACCTCGCCGGTCATCGCGACGTCGTGACGAATCGGCTTGTCGCTCAGCACCGATGCGATCACGAGGCCGATCGTGACGCCGGCCGACGGCCCATCCTTCGGCACCCCGGCGGCCGGGAAATGGATGTGAATGTCGGTCTCGGAGAAAGCGTCGGCGGGAATCTCGAGCAGGTCGGCGCGCGAGCGCACATACGAGTGCGCGGCCTGCACCGATTCGCGCATCACCTCGCCGAGCTGCCCGGTCGTGACCACGCGCCCGGTTCCCGGCATCTTGAGCGCCTCGACCACCAGCACTTCACCGCCCGCCGTGGTGTACGCGAGGCCGAGGGCAACGCCCACCTCGTCGTCCTTCGCGAGCGTTTCGGGTGCGAACAGCCGGTGACCGAGGTATTTGTCCAAGTCCTCGATCCCGACCAGATGGCGTTCGGAGTCGCCGGTCACCCGCGCGCGCGCCACCTTGCGGCACGCCGTGGCGAGCTGGCGCGCGAGTCCGCGCACCCCGGCCTCGAGCGTGTAGCGGCGCACGATCGCGCGAAGTGCGTCGTCGGCGATCTGCAGGTCGCGTGCGGACAATCCGTGCGCGGTGAGCTGCCGTGGCAGCAGGAAGCGACGCGCGATCTCGAGCTTCTCGTCCTCGCTGTAGCCGGGCACCTCGATCAAGTCGAGGTGCTCCTGAAGCGCATCGGGGATCATCTCGAGCGTGTTTGCGCACAACAGCAGCACGGTGTGGGACAGATCGATCGGCAGTCCGAGATAGCGATCGGTGAACTGGGAACTGCTCTCGGGTGACAGCAGGTCGAGCAGCAGCTCGACCACTCGCAGTCCGGACTCGCCGGAGATGCGATCGATGCCGTCGATCATCAGGACGGGATTGCGGGTACCCGCCTCGCGCAGCGCACGCACGATGCGGCCCGGCTGGCCGTCGGGCAGCACCCGCGGCACGCCGGCCAGCTCGTCGACATTGGTGGTGCCGGACACGCTGATGCGCACGAACGGCCGATCGAGCGCGTGAGCGACCGCGGCGCCGAGCGAACTCTTGCCGGTGCCCGGCGGGCCGACCAGGCACAACGCGGGGCCCGGCAGATCCGGCTTGAGTCGACGCACCGCGAGGTACTCGAGGATGCGCTCCTTCGCTTTCGCAAGCCCCAGATGATCGCGTTCGAGCACCCGCTCCGCGTCCTTCAGGTTGGCGTCTTCGGAACTCGTGTGCTCCCACGGGAGTGACCACAGCCAGTGCAGGTAGGCACGCACCTGCGCGGCTTCCGGAGAACCGGTCGGAAGGCGACGCAGACGATCCATCTCGCGCTGCGCCTGCCGTGCGACCGATGCCGGTAGCGAAGTCGGATGCAGGGTGCTGCGAACCGGGAGCGGATCGTCGATCACGCGCTCGTGCGCGGTGAGTGCTGCGGCGCGCACGCGCAGCCCGCGGCCGGTCGGGCGGTCGGAGCGGCTGCGGGCGGGTTTGGCCATGGGAGTCGTGTCTCCGCGAGGCGGTGTGCCGTGGGTGGCCGAGTGGACGATGGCTTCACCGAGGAACATGCAAGTCAGTGGCCGGAAGCGCGGGGTCGGGAAGGCGTGGCGAGGCCCTGAACCAATCGGTTGCCACTCATGCAGATACGGGCGCCAACGAGAGGCAGGCCCGGGCTCCGCAGGAGTTCCGGATTGGTCAGATCGCCCAATTTCTGTCGCCCGAGTGTGGCGGCTCGCTCGGCGCCCGCAACCCCGGTCGCCAAAACGACGCGACCCCCTCCGCACTGCTGCGGAGGGGGTCGGCGCGAAGCGATTCGGAATGTTGCGAGACGACTAGCGGAAGCGGGTCTTCACCGCACCCCAGGTCGACTTGCGCGAGTCCGTGGCGCCCGGGCAGGTACCCGTGCCGCCCTGCCACGAAGCCCAGTTCCGGACGTCCGCGTTCTCGATGATGCGCGCACGGCCGAGGCTCAGCGACGAGATCTCGAGCGCGTTCAGCACCATGCACGCAGGCACGTTGCAACCCGCACAGATGCCGAAACCCTCTTCGACCGTTCCGGCCGAGCTCATCGACAGCACGAACGCCGAGTTGAGCGCCGTACCGCTGACCGGAGCCGGCGTGTCACGCACCCAGTCGAAACGAACGCGGAAACGATCCGGCGCCGGTCCGAGCTCGAGCACGAAGCCACCACCCTGATTGCCACCTGAGTACGGGTTCACGCAACCGGCCAGCGCGCCGACGGTGCCGAGCGAAAGCGCACCCTCACGGCAGCCGCCGGGACCGAACTGCCACCATGCCGGCAGCGAGCCGCCGGACGTCGTCACGTCCACGACACCCGACACGCCGACGAAGTCCGGAATGTCGTAGCCGAGCTTGAACGAGCCGACCAGGTTGTGCGTGGTGAGGTTGTCGTTGCACGCGAACAGACGGTTCGACGTCGCCACGGTGGTGCCGCAGTCGTTCCAACCGAGGTTCACGCCGATCGGCATGCCCGACGGCGTTCCGGAGATCGAGATGTCGTCGATTCCGATCCACTCGTCGTTGCCGGCAGCGTTCGTGGTCATGACGCGCAGTTGGACCTGGGCCTGGTTGTCGCACGCGGCCGGAAGCGCCACGCTGACCGGCGTGCTCAGGGTGAGGCTCGGACCGGCCGACGCGTCCGCGACGTAGCTGCCCGCGACGTTCGTCCACGCACCGGCGACGCCGAGGCGGTACTGAAGCACCACCTGCATGCTCGCGTTGTCAGCCGACGCGTCGATGTCGCGCAGGTTGTAGGACACGTTGACGCCCGTGAAGCCGCCCGTATTGATGTGCAGAATGATGTACGGCGCATCTGCCGTGCCCGAGCCGTTCAGAGCGACGACCGGGTCCGCGATGCCGTCGAACTCGGCGACGCCACCGGCCGTCAGCGTGTTCGGAGCGGCCTGGTTCGCGATGACCGTGTCGGAGACCGAGACGTTGGTCGTCAGCGTCTGCGGGTCGACGGCCGTGACGGCACCCGCGAGATCATGATTGCCGAGGAAGCCGATGACGCCCGGAACGCTCGACCAGTCGTCGTTCACGGTGATGAGAGCGATGTTCGACCAGTTCTGCGAAAACGGCAGCGGCTGGAACGTGCCGTTGGCCATCGCGTTGTGCGCAAAGCCGCACAGTGCGAGTACCGCAAGCGAGGTGGCAATCTTCTTCATGACGCTCTCCTCCGAAGTGGTGCGTGGATGCCGGGCGACGATGCGTCGATTGCCGCGGGGGCTGCGAACGCTTCGCTTGATGCTTCGCGACACGCAGCCGCGAAGCAGCCGGTTCCCCTCGAGATAGAAAGCTGGACGCTTCAGGGATTTCCCCCCCGGTTGGGGAACGCGACGGGGGGCCATGCGCGCGGCCAGGGTGCGAATGAAAGCTGAGTAACGATATCGAAGCCGCCCCGCTGCCTCAAGGAACTTTTGAGGAAACTCACGATTTCCGAGCGGTTTCGGAGCGCCGAACCGGGCGCTTCGCTGGCGCGAGTCGATCCTGCGAGAAATCGAGCGCTCCTCAAGGCTCCGACGCCCTGTGCACGGGTGTGCCGGTGCCCGGAAGCCAGGCTCAGGAGGGCTGCGAGGCCGGCCTCGGACGGGCGCGAAACCACGTCTGAACGGCGCTCAACGCGAGAAATCCCGCGAAAGCGCGAACCAGACCCTCATGCGGGAGCCACTGAGCGAGCCACGCGGCGAGCGGCGCCCCGACCAGCGACCCGGCCGCGAGCCATGGAACGCGCCGCCACGCCACGTTTCCGAGCTTTGAATGCTCGTAGGCGCCGACCGGGGCGGTCACCAGGATCACTCCCAGCGAGGTGCCCTGAGCCATCTGCTGAGACATTCCGAACAGCAGCGTGAACGCCGGCACCGCCAGAATGCCGCCGCCGACTCCGAAGAAGGACGCCAGTAGTCCGACCAGCGCGCCGAGCGTGACCAGCACTCCCCATCGAAGTGGTCCTTCGAGTGCGTTCGCCTGCAACGGTTCCGGCACCCTCCACAGGAGCCGCAGCGCGACCAGCAGCAGGAACACGGCGAACGCACGCTTCAGTCCCGTTCCCGAAACCCGATTCGCGAGCCGTGCGCCGAAGCGCGCGGTGAGCGTCGAGGCGAGCCCGACCACCAGCGCGACGTCCCAGCGCACGTTTCCGAATGCGGCGTAGGTCGCGAGCGCCCCGATCGCAGTGGCGCCGATCGCCGCGAGCGAGGTGCCGTGGGCGCGATGCTGGGTGAGCTTGCTCCAGCCGGTGAGCAGCGGAATCAGAACGATGCCACCGCCGACACCGAACAATCCGCCGGCCCCGCCCGCAATCAGGCCGGTGATCAGTTCGGGCGCCCCGGCCGCACCCGGCTCCGCGATGCCGCGAGCGGGAGCGGGTTCGCTCACCCCCGGTTGGCCGCGAGGCCGGGGGCGCTGCGTCGCACCAGCCGAACGACATCGGCGAAGCGCGTCGCCGGGGTTGGAGCGCCGAGAACGACCGCGACCAGATCGCGGCCCTGCGAACGCACCCAGGTCGCGAAACAGTAGCCGGCTTCGCTGATGTACCCGGTTTTGCCGCCGCGCACTTCGAGGCGCCCGTAGAGCAGTCGATTGGTGTTCGGGACCGAGTGCGGCTTGCGCGCGGTGCGGAACTGGTGGACACGGGTCGTCATGATCTCGCGCACGGTCGGGATGCGCGCGGCCGTGACCAGCAAGCGCGCGACGTCCTCGGCGCTCGCCACGTTGCGCTCGCTCAGGCCGGTCGGTTCGACGAAGCGGGTTCGCTGCAGGCCCATCTCGAGCGCGCGGCGATTCATGCGAACGATGAAGTCTTCGCCCTCGAGCCCTGACTCGCGCGCGAGCACGCGGGTGGCGCAGTTGTCCGAGCACATCAGACTCATGTGCAGGAGATCGCCGAGGCGCACGCGCTCACCGACGTCGAGATGCGTCTTGCCGGCGCCGCGCCAGTCTTCGCGCGTCACCACGACGGTCCGATCGAGGTCCGGTTTGTCCTCGAGGAACACGATCGCAGTCATCAGCTTGGAGAGGCTCGCGATCGGCACCACCTCGCGCGAGTTCTTCGAGAACAGCACCTCACCGCTCTCGGGGTCGATCAAGACGGCCTGGCGGGACCACACGCCGCCGGGGGGTGCCGGGCGGGCCTTCTTGCGAGCGACGGTGCGCTTGGGCGCCGTCGACCGCGCACGCACGGAACTCGAGCGTCGAGTCGAGGAGTCCGCAGCCGCCGCCGGGCGGACCGAGAGCGCAAGGCCGTGGCCGATCAGCGCGATGGCGAGGACGAGCGCGAACAGCGCGCGCGGGGCACGTACCAGCATGAAGTTCCCTTCCGTTTCGCCCCCGCGAAGGGGCACCGATGCCATCCTTGGTATCGGCTCGAGCGAGCGCGGCACTTTAGGCGCGCGTGCCCGAAGGGTCAACCCGAATGCTCATCGGCGGGCCTTTTGCCCCCGGTCCGATCGCCTCTCAGCCGGGAGGGCGAACGCGCGGCGAACCTGCCTTCGCCACACGCCCAGCGGCGCTTCCGGCCGAGACGCGGCCGCCGCGGCGAACCTCGAGGCTGCAGCGGTCCCCTCGAAGGTTGAGACGAGTTCGGCGCTCAGATCGTTGTGAGCCCAGCGGCGCATGGCGGGGCGAATGACCCGCGGATCCGAGAGGGCGCGGGCCAGCTCGAAAGCTTCCGAGGCGGCGCG
>JABFRW010000065.1 GCA_013140805.1 Candidatus Eisenbacteria bacterium | reverse complement strand
GGTCACGGTCGAGCGCGGTGCCGCGCGCGTGCAGCGTCTCGACACCGGCGGTCAGCCGCTGAGTGCGTGGCCGGTGCCGCTGGGGCGCGGGACACTCGGAGTCTCGGTGGCAGTCGACGACTCGGGTCGCGTCGCAGTGGCCGACGAACGGGGCGGGCGCCTGTGGCTGTGGTCGGCGAATGGCGAACCGCTGCTCGAGTTGACGGGACTCGCGCACCCGCGCGCCATCGCGTTCGCGTCCGACGGCGATCTGGTGGTGGCCGAGTCGGCGCCGGCGCGGGTGCGTCGCGTGCGTCCCGAGCGTGCGGTCGAGGGGGCCAGGGGCGCGGAGCACTGAGTGAGCGTGCGCGCGCTTGGAAGTCTCGGACTCGCGATTGCGCTCGGATGGGCGGTGCCCGCGCGCGCGGCGATCGAAGTTCCGGATCCCGCATGCGGGACCTGGCCGGTCGTGGTGCGCGGTGGTGCGGTGATCTATCCGCTGCCGGTCACGTTCCTGCGCGCCGGCACCGAACGCGTGCGGGTGCGCGATCGCGAGCTGATGCGCGATCGAGACTTCGTCATCGATCGCACGCGCGGAGTGCTGCGCCTGCTGGTCGCTCCGGTCGCGGGCGAGACCCTGTGGGTCTCGGCGTGCCGGCTGCTCGATCCGCCGATGCTCGAGCGGCGGCGCTATGAATACCGTCGCTCGATCGCACCCGACCGTGCGGCCGGCGACACCGCGCGCGGTCCACTCGCCGCGACACCGCGCCCGGTGACGTCGCGGATCCCTTCCGAGGCGCCACTCGGGAGTGAGCTGACGCTGGCCGGAAGCAAGACGCTGGCGGTCGAGTTCGGTTCCAATCAGGATGCGTTTCTCAAGCAGTCGCTCGACCTCACGGTCTCGGGCACGCTGGCGCCCGGCGTCGAGGTGTCCGGCATTCTCACCGATCGCAGCGCCGCACTGGGGGCCGGCGGCGCGAGCGAGGAGCTGCGCTCGCTCGATCGACTGTTGCTCAAGGTGCGTTCGCCGGGCGCCGAGGCCGAGCTCGGCGACATCACGGTGCGCGTGGAACGCGGTCCCTTCCTGCGCATGGAGCGCCGCCTGCAGGGTGTCTCGGGCCGCGTCCAACGCGGCGGCCTCGAGGGCAGTCTGGCGGCCGCGAGCGCCGAGGGGGAGTACCGACGGGTCGAGTTCTTCGGCATCGAGGGCCGGCAGGGACCGTACGTGCTCACCAATGCGAGCGGCGAAGCGGCGATCGGCATCGTGACCGGCAGTGAGGCCGTGACTCTCGACGGCGAGCGGCTGACCCGCGGCGAGAGCGCCGACTATTCGATCGACTACGAACGCGGCGAGATCACCTTCACGAACCATCGGCCGGTGTCCTCGTCGAGCCGCGTCAGTGTCGAGTACCAGTTCGACCTCGATCGCTTCCGGCGCAACGTGACCGTGGCGTCGAGCGGATGGGCGACCGGACCGTGGCGTCTGGGCGCGAGCTACGCGAGTGAGGGCGACGACCGCGGGCGCCCGATCGCCGGCGCCCTGGCGGTCGAAGATCGGCTGGTGTTGTCGGGTGCCGGCGACTCGGTCGAGCGCGCGATCGGCTCGGGTGTGACCGCAGGTGGCGGCGACTACGACCTGGTTCAATCGCCCGGCGGACCCTACTACGCGTTCGTTGCGCCCGATTCGGGTGACTTCGACGTGCGGTTCGTGTTCGTCGGTTCGGGGCGTGGGGACTACCTCGATTCGGCGAGCGTGGCGGGGCGCACGACATTTCGTTACGCCGGGGCTGCCGCGGGAACTCATGCGATCGGTCGTTCGCTGCCGCTGCCGACCACGCATCACGTGATGTCGCTCGGGGGCGGCTATCAGCGAGGTGCCGTGACTCTGGCGATCGACGGCGCGCTCTCGGAGCTCGATCGCAACTCGTTCTCGAGTCTCGACGATCGCGACAATGCGGGCGGTGCGCTCGAGGGGCGCATGAACTACGAGCGCCATTCGGCCACGCGCCTCTCGGGTGCCGGCTTTGGCGCACGCATCCGCGCGGTGGAGCGACGCTTCGCGCCGTTCGATCGCCTCGAGCGGGCCTACGCCGAAGAAGGCTGGGGCGTGCCGGTCGGCGACGACCTCGATCACCAGCGCACCGCGGAAGTGTCGGGCTTCGTGCGAGACCCGCGCGCCGGAGAATGGCGGGCGAGTGTGTCGGGACTGCGCACGCCCAATCGCTACTCCGCGGTGCGTCACGCCCTGAGCTGGTCGCGCAGCGGAGCGTTGAACGCGCGCGCGTTGTGGGATCGCGCCGAGGGCCGCGCCGAGGACCGTACCTTCGAGCGTGGCGGGCGCGATCTGAGATCCGCTGACCTCTCGCTGGTCAGCCGGTGGCTCGAGCCCGCGGTCCGGGTGCTGTGGGACGAGCGCCGCAGCCCCTCCGACTCGACCGAGAACGCGGCGCGCTCGCGCGAGCTGGCGGGCGAGCTCAAAGCGCCCTCGCGCTTCGCGTGGCGCGCACGGCTCGCCGGCAGCATTCGTCGCGAGGCTTACGTCCAGGCGGCCACCTTCGACGACCGCACCGAAGCACGCACGCTCGGCGCGCGTCTCGAGTCGGCCCCGGCGCCGATCACGCTGGCGCTCGAAGGCCAGCGTCGCGACTACCGCACGCTCGCGAGCGGAGAACGGGTGCGATCGGATCTTGCGAGCCTGCTGCTGCGCGGCACGCGCCCGACCGCCGGGCTCTCCGGCCAGGCGGGTGTCGAAGTGACGAGCGAAGGTCAGAGCGTGCGCTTGCGCCAGGTGCAGTTCGTGGGAGCAGGCAACGGCGCCTACGACAGCCTCGGAAACCTGGTAGGTGCCGGCAGCTACGATCTGGTGCTGGTGACCGGTGCCGAACTCGAGCGGGTGGGGCGCGCGGCCACCAGCGCGCGGCTCGCGTGGCAGGCTCCGAGTGACCGATTCGCCGGTTCGCGGCTCGAGCTGGTGTTCGAGAGCGAGGCGCGCCGCCGCGGCACGTTGAACGTGCTCGATCTCGCAGTTCCGCCGCGCCGCGCGCTCGGCGACGCCGATCTGGTGCGCGGCGCGATCACGCAACGTCTCGAGTTCGAGGGAGCTCCGTCCTCGCCGCGCGCGGCGGTGCGCGTGCGGCTCGAGCGGCGCGTGAGCGCGGACCGGAGCTTCGACAACTTCGCCCAGACCCGAGACGACCGCAGTGCCAGCGCGCGATGGCGCGGTCGTCCGGGAGCCGCGTGGACCGCCGAACTCGAGGGGCGAGCCGTCCGCCAGGCCGCTTCGCAGGCGTTCGCCGGGGCGGCGCCGTTTCGGCGCACGCTCGAGGAGATCGGCTTGACGACCCAGCTCGCATTCAGCAGCAGCACGCGGCTGCGTGCGGTCGGCGTCGGAGACCTCGCATGGACGCGCTCCGCGGGTGCGACCGAGCGGACGCGCGTGGTGCGCGTGGGCCCGGATCTCGGGCTCGCGGTGGGGCGTGCGGGGCGCGTCGACGTCTCCGCGCGGCGCGCGTTCTTCTCGGGACCGGCACCACTCTCGCTGGTGCCGAGCATCGATCCTGCAGGACCGCCGCGCTGGGATGCGACGCTCCGCGTCGACTATCGAGTACTCGAAAGCAGCACGGTCGGAATCAGCTGGGCGCTGCAGGATCGGCCGGGCCGCGACCTGCTCCAGACCGGCCGCGCGGAAGTGAGGGCTTACTTTTGAGCCCGTCTCGAGCGTCTCGGAGGTTGCATGCACGCGTCGCCCTGCGCAGCCTGGTCGGCGCCGTGGTGCTGGTCGTCGTCGCGCTTCAGCCGCCGCGCCCCGCCGATGCGGCGCGGGTGCCGGTCGAGGTGCGGGGCGCTTCGATCGCGTCGCGTCGCATCGAGGCGCTGTTCGAACGGGCCCCTGGCGCGACCGATTCAAGCACCGTGGTGCTGGGCCTCGCGCGTCTCGTTCACGAGCTTCAGGAGTCCGGATGGCTCGACGCACGTGCGCGCGCGGTGGCGCGCGACAGCGCGTCGGGGAGTCCTTCCGCGGCATGGCGGATCGAGGTCGCCGAGGGGCGGCGCACGAGGCTCGCGAGGGTCACGCTCGAGACCTCGAGCCGCGAAGATTCGATCGCGTTCGCCGCTGCGCTCGACCTTGTCACCGGAAGCTGGGCCGCACCGGGCGCCATCGGAGCGGCGCTCGATCGCGCGCTCGATCGCGTGGTCGAACAGGGCTTTCCCTACGCCGAACTGTCGATCACCTCGTTCGAGTGGGACAGCATCGGCGCAAGCCTGAGGCTCAGCGCGGCGCGTGGCCCCGCGGTGACGATCGAACGGGTGCGCGTGGACGGGTTGCGCGCGACTCGTCCCGCGTTCGCGCGTCGGCTGGTGGGCGCACTCGAAGGCGCGCCCTATCGACCGAGCCGTGCTCGTATCGGGCGCGACCGATTGGCGCGCTCGGGTCTGTTCCGCACCGTCGAGTGGGCGGGACTCGAGGGGCGCGGCGACTTCACGCGTGCCGATCTGGTGTACAAAGTCGAGGAGCCGCGCTACTCGGCGGCCGAGGCGGCACTCGGCATTCAGGGCGAAGGCCGGCTCGTGGGCCTCGCCGATCTCAAGCTCGACAACCTCGCCGGCACCGGACGCGCGCTGCGGCTCGCATGGCGGTCGGACGGACCCGGACTGCAGCGCTTCCATGCGCGCTACGCGGAGCCACTGCTGTTCGGAGGACCGCTGGCGCTCGAGGGCGCGGTGACGCACGACTTGCAGGACACGCTCTTCACGCGCACCGACGCGGGCCTTCGACTCACCTTCGGCCTCGAAGCGCGAAGGCGGCTCGAACTCGAGCTGCAGGATCAGCGCGTGGTCTCGCGACTCGGCGCCGTGCGCTCGGTCGAGGCCGCGCTGACCGGTTTCGCGATCGAGAGCGACGTGCGGGACGATCTGGTCGAGCCGCGACGCGGGATCCGCGGACGCATCGAGGGCTCGCAGACGTTTCAGCGCGAGCGACTGGTCGACGGCACGCGTCGCAAGACCACGCTCGCGACCGCGCGCGCGCTGCTCGAGTGGCACCGTCCGCTGCGCCCGCGCTCGCGGGCCGGGCTCGCCCTCGAGTTGCTCGGCTCCGGCCGCTTCAGCGCCCGCGATCAGCTCGAGCTGCACGATCGCTTCCCGCTCGGTGGGGCGTCCTCGCTGCGCGGCTTCGACGAGCAGCAGCTCCGGGTCGATCGCTACGCGCTCTCGCGTCTCGAATGGCGCCTGTTCGGCAGCCGTCGAGGCGAACGCATCGCGCTGTTCTGGGATCACGCGTTCACCGGCACGCGATTGCCGCTCGCCACGGGCGGCACGCGCGTGGCGACACGTTCCTTCGACGGTGTAGGGTTCGGCCTCCGGCTCCCGGCCGCGGCCGGTGTGGTCGGACTCGACTTCGGTCTCGAACCCGGACGTCCGCTGCTCGAGGGCCGGCTCCACCTGCAACTCACCTCACTCTTCTAAAGGGAGCCGCTCGCCGTGTCGCTCGAGGCCCAGGTGGACGCGTCGTTCGCACCCGGCGGAGCGCTCGCCGATCGCTGGACTCGCTACGAGGTGCGCCCCTCGCAGCGCGAGCTCGCGATCGACGTCGCGCGCACACTCGAGCGCGGCGGGGTGCGGCTCGCGGAGGCACCGACCGGGGTCGGCAAGTCGCTGGCCTACCTGATCCCCGCCGTGTACGCCGCCGCCGCGGGGCGGCGCGTGGTGGTCGCGACCTGCACGCGCTCGCTCCAGGACCAGCTGTTCGAGCGCGACCTGCCGGCGGTGCTCCAAGTGCTGGATCTCGACGTGCCGTGCGCGCGCCTCAAGGGCAAGCAGAACTATCTGTGCGGGTCGGCGCTCGACGGGCTCGCCGCGCGTGACGACGATGAGCGCGAGACCGTCGAGGCGCTGAGACACTGGGCGAGCACCGAGTCCTCCGGCGACCTCGATCTGTTCCCGGCCCCCGACGCCGAACTCTTCCGACGCCTGCGTCCGCGAGTCGCGACCGATCCGGTCGGCTGCTCGGGGCTCGGCTGCCGCCGCGGCCGCGAGTGTCACTGGGTGCGCGCGCGGCGGCGGGCCGTCGAGGCGCGACTCCTGATCGTCAACCACGCGTTGCTCGCGCTCTCGGGTGACGCCGAGGGGCTGCTGCCCGAGTTCGACGCGCTGATCGTCGACGAGGCCCATCGACTCGAAGGCGTACTGCTGGCGCAGCTCGAACGTGGCGTCTCGCGCCATCGCATCGAGGATGCGCTGCGACTGGTCGGAGCGGGTCGTCGCGGTGGCGAGGCCGAGGAACCGGAGTCCGACGCGAGGTCGAACGGCCGCGGCGGGCTTGCCGCGCGACTGAGACGCCGCGAGCTGCCGTTGTTCGATGCCGACGCGCGCCAGCGGCTGGCTGAAGTGATCGAGGGACTGGTGCGACGCGTGACCGAAACGCGCGCCGATGCCGAGCGCTTCTTCGCCGCCATCGAGCCGGCCGGCGAACGGGACTCCCTCTACGGTTCGCGTGCGCGCTACCGTTCCGCGAGCGAGTTGCTGGGCGCCGACCTGGAGCCGCTCGAACGGCTGCACGCGCATGCGGGCGGCTTCTCGCGCACGGTGCGATCGCTGGCGGCCGAGATCGCGACGCGACCGGGAGAGGGTGCGGAGCGCACACGCTCCGAAGCGCTGGTCGCGGACCTCGAGCACACCGGGGCGGTGTGGGATGCGCTCGCGCATGATCTGCTGGTGCTCGGCGAGGCGTCGGAGCCGGGCTGGGTGCACTGGCGAACCTCGGGCGGACGCGGCGTCGAGCTGCGCGGCTGTCCGGTCGAAGTCGGCGGCCATGCACGCCGGCTGGTGATCGGCCGCGCACCGGCGGTGGTACTGACCTCGGCGACGCTCACCAGCGCCGGAGACTTTCGCTTCATCGCCGAACGCCTCGGGCTCGGGGAGTCGCACGGGGTGCCGTACGAATCCGTCAGCTACGAATCGCCGTTCGCGCTCGGCGAGCAGATGCGCAGCTTCGTCTCCGAGTCGAATCTCGCGGACGAGGCCGAAAGCGTGGCGCGGGTGGTGGCGGCGCTGGCGCGTGCGACCGGCCGGAATCAACTGGTGCTCTTCACCGCGCACGAGCGGCTGCGCCGTGCGCGTGAGTGGTTGCGAACGCATCTGGACGACCCGTCGCGACTCATTGCGCAGGTGTGGGACGGCCCCGCGACACTGGTGAGCGAACGATTCCGCGCCGCCAGCGGCGCGGTCTTGCTCGGCGTCCAAAGCCTGTGGGAAGGTGTCGACTTTCCGGGCGAATCGCTCGAGGTTCTGGTGGTCGCGCGGCTGCCGTTCTCGGTCCCGGACGATCCGCGCGTCGAAGCGCGCGGGGAGGCGGTGGCGGCACGCGGGCTCGATCCGTTTCGACACGACGCGGTGCCCGAGGCGGTGTTGAGATTTCGGCAGGGCGTGGGGCGGCTGATTCGGCGACGCGACGATCGCGGCGTGCTGGTGGTGTGCGATCCGCGCATCGTGCGGGCGTCCTACCGGCGTCCGTTTCTCGACGCGCTGCCCGGCATGCCGGAAGTGCACGGCGACGTCGATGCGCTCGCCGCGGCGGCCGCGCGGTTCCTCGACGCGGTGCCGCGCGAGCGGACCGAGCTGGCTCCGAACGGGACGCGCCACGAGGGCGCGTCGTGAGAGAACTCGAAAGGGAGGGCGTGTGATCGAACTCGGCAGCCGTCCGCTGACGATCGACGATGTGGTTCGGGTGGCGCGCGAGGGCGAGAAGGCGACGCTCGGGGCCGCGGCGCGCGGACGAATGCGCGAGAGTCGCGCGGTGGTCGAGCGGGCGGTCCAGTCGGGCCGCGTGATCTACGGCGTCACCACCGGCTTCGGCGAACTCAAGAACCGCACGATCCCGCCCGAGCAGGTGCGTGATCTGCAGCTCAACCTGCTGCGTTCCCATCGCGCCGGAGTCGGACGCTACGCCCCGACCGACGTGGTGCGAGCCATGATGCTGTTGCGCGCGGCGTCGCTCGCGCGCGGGGCATCGGGCTGCCGGCCCGAGATCGTCGAGGGCTTGCTCGCACTGCTGGAAGCCGACGTCACCCCGGTGGTTCCTGTCCAGGGATCGGTCGGTGCTTCGGGCGATCTGGCGCCGCTCGCGCATCTGGCGAGCGTGCTGATCGGCGAGGGCGAAGCGTGGCTCGGACTCGGGATCAAGCCGGATGCGCCGCGGTTGCCGGCGGCACTCGCGCTTCGAAACGCCGGGCTCCAGCCGCTCACGCTCGAGGCCAAGGAAGGGCTCGCCCTCATCAACGGCACCCAGTTTTCGACCGCATTCGCGCTGCTCGGCGCCGCCGATGCGCGCGCGGTGTGGGAGGCGGGCGTGGCGGCGGCGGCGCTCTCGACCGAAGTGCTCATGGGTTCGTTCCGGCCGGCTCGTGAGGCCGTGCAGCGACTGCGTCCGTATCGGGGCGCGCTCGAGACCGCGCGACGCCTGCGGGCCTACGCCGAAGACAGTGCGATCGTGGCCTCGCACGAGAACTGCGGGCGCGTGCAGGACGCTTACAGTCTGCGCTGCGTGCCGCAGGTCATGGGCGCCTCCTACGACGCCCTGCTGCACGTCGAACAGCAGCTCGAGATCGAGATCGAGTCGGTCAACGACAATCCGCTGGTGTTCCCCGAGAGCGACGAGGTGATCTCGGCCGGACTGTTCCACGCTCAGCCGATCGGGCTGGCCGCCGACTATCTCAAGATCGCGGTGGCCGAGATCGCGTCGCTCTCGGAGCGTCGCATCGACCGGCTGGTGGACGCGAGGGTCTCGGAGCTGCCGGCGGTGCTCGCGAACGAGCCGGGCCTCGAGTCGGGCTACATGCTGGCGCAGTACACCGCGGCTGCACTGGTATCCGAGAACAAGGTGCTGTGCCATCCGGCGAGCGTGGATTCGATTCCGACCGGCGGCGGCATCGAGGATCACGTGAGCATGGCGCCGATCGCAGCGCGGCATCTGCGGCAGGTGGTCGACAACGCCGCGCGCGTGATCGCGCTCGAACTGCTGTGCGGGTGTCGCGCGCTCGAGTTTCGCCGTCCGCTCGCGGCCGGGCTCGGCTCCGAGCGGCTGTACGGCACGGTACGGCGACTGGTGCCGGCTCCCGAGGGCGATCGGCCGCTGTCGGAACCGTGCGAGACGATCGCGCGCTGGGTGCTGTCGCGGCAGCCGCAGAAGCTCGCCGAAGAGGTGCTCGCGTCATGAGCCCGACCTCGACCGCGCGCGTGGTGCGCGCCCCGCGCGGGCGCACGCTCTCGTGTCGAGGCTGGGTCCAGGAAGCCGCACTTCGGATGCTCATGAACAATCTCGACCCCGAGGTCGCCGAGAGGCCCGACGATCTGGTGGTCTACGGCGGCACCGGTCGCGCGGCCCGCAGCTGGGAGGCGTTCGATCGCATTGTTGCGGCACTGCGGTCGCTGGCCGACGACGAGACGCTGCTGGTTCAGTCGGGCAAGCCGGTCGGAGTGTTTCGTACCCACGCCGATGCACCGCGCGTTCTGATCGCGAACTCGAATCTGGTCGGGCGCTGGGCGACCTGGGAACACTTCCGCGAGCTCGAGGCGCGCGGGCTCATGATGTTCGGGCAGATGACCGCGGGCTCGTGGATCTACATCGGCTCGCAGGGCATCGTTCAGGGTACGTTCGAGACCTTCGCCGAGATCGCCGATCGCCACTTCGGCGGCACGCTGGCCGGCCGCCTGGTGCTGACCGCAGGACTCGGCGGCATGGGAGGGGCTCAACCGCTGGCGGTCACCATGAACGGTGGCGTGTGCCTGGCGGTCGAGGTCGATCCCGCGCGCGCGGCGCGGCGCGTCGAGACACGCTACTGCGATCGCGTGTCGCATTCACTCGATGAAGCGCTGGCGTGGTGTCAGGAGGCGGTCGCCGCGCGGCGACCGCTCAGCGTGGGGCTGGTCGGCAACGCGGCGGAGATCCATCCGCGACTGCTGGAACGCGGCGTGATTCCCGACGTCGCCACCGACCAGACGTCGGCGCACGACCCGCTGGTCGGCTATGTGCCGGCGGGGCTCGATCTCGCGCGCGCCGAGGCGCTGCGCACCGCCGCTCCGGACGACTACGTCGCGCGCGCACGCGCCTCCATGGTGACGCACGTCAAGGCGCTGCTCGGCATGAAGGCGCGCGGTTCGCGTGTGTTCGACTACGGCAACAATCTGCGCGGCGAAGCCGAGCGCGGTGGCCTGCCGCACGATCAGGCATTCGGATATCCGGGTTTCGTGGTCGAGTACATCCGACCCTTGTTCTGCGTCGGCAAGGGGCCGTTCCGCTGGGCCGCGCTGTCGGGCGAGGCGTCCGACATCGCCGCGACTGACGCCGCGGCCCTCGACGAGTTTCCGAACGACGCGCGATTGCATCGCTGGATCCCACTGGCTCAGAAGCACGTGAGCTTCCAGGGCTTACCGGCGCGCATCTGCTGGCTCGGTTACGGCGAGCGGCACCGGCTGGGGCTGCGTTTCAATCGCATGGTGAGAGACGGCGTGCTCAAGGCGCCGATCGTGATCGGGCGCGATCATCTCGACACCGGCTCGGTTGCTTCGCCCTACCGCGAGACCGAGGCCATGAAAGACGGCACCGACGCAGTGGCCGACTGGCCGCTGCTCAATGCGATGCTCAACGTGGCCTCGGGCGCATCGTGGGTGAGCATCCATCACGGCGGCGGCGTCGGAATCGGTAACTCGATCCACTCGGGGCAGGTGATCGTGTGCGACGGCAGCCTCGAGGCCGACGCGCGACTCGAACGCGTGCTCACCAACGACCCCGGCACCGGGGTGATGCGTCACGCGGACGCCGGATACCCGGAAGCGATCCAGCACGCCCTCCAGACCGGCATGAAGCTGCCGGGTATCGCGCCGCCGGAATGAGTACCGATCCGCGCGACAAGGCGGTAGCCGGCCGCACGGCGTACGCGATCCTGCACAACACCTCCGAGGTCGTGACGCCCGACCGCGAAGGACGCGGCATCCTGCGGGTGCCAAAGGGTGCCGTGGTGTTCCGAGACGGCAAGGTGCTCGAAATCGGCCCGGCCGCCGAGCTGCATCGTCGGCATGGCGAGGCGCGGCCGCTGAATGCGAACGGAAAACTCGTTACGCCGGGACTCGTCGACTGCCACACTCACATGATCTTCGCGGGCGAACGATCCGCCGAGTTCCAGCGCCGCCTGGCGGGCGAGAGCTACGCCGCGATCGCGGCCGCTGGAGGCGGAATTCGCTCCACGGTGGCCGTGACCGCGACCGAGCGTGCCGACACGCTCGAAAAGACGCTCGCGGCGCGGCTCGAGAGGTGGCGGGCCGCGGGTTGCACCACGGTCGAGGTGAAGAGCGGCTACGGCCTTACTCCCGAGCGCGAGATCCGTCTGCTCGAGCTGATGCGCGGTGCGGTGCAGCGCGTCCCCGCCCGCGTCCAGCGCACCGCCCTGCTGCTGCACGCGCTGCCCGCCGATCACACCGGCGATCGCGAGTCGTACGTGCGCACCATGGCGGATCACGTGCTGCCGGAAATCCTGCGGCGCGAACTCGCGAGTGCCGTCGACGTGTTCTGCGATCCGGTCGCGTTCACGGTCGACGAATGCCGACGGGTGCTCACCGCGGCCAAACAGGCGGGGCTCGGGATCAAGCTGCACGCCGAGCAGTTCGAGCGCAGCGGCGGCGTGGGACTGGCCGCCGAGCTCGGTGCGCTCTCGGCGGATCACCTCGAGGCTGCGAGCGAGGAAGACTGGCGAACCCTCGAAGCGGCCAATGTGACCGGCGTGCTGCTGCCGGTCGCGGCACTCACGCTGCGCCAGCATCTGCCGGAAGCGGCGATGCTGCGCCGCGCGGGGGCACGGGTCGCAATCGCCACCGACTTCAACCCCGGCACCTCACCGGCGATGTCGCTGCTCGAGTGCGTGACGCTCGCCGCGCGTCAGTGCGGCTTCACCGCCGAGGAATGCCTGATGGCGGTGACCTGGAACGCGGCGCGGGCACTCGGACTCGAAGCGCTGGTCGGCCATCTCGAGCCGGGCGCCTCGGGCGATGCGGTGGTGTGGGAGTGCGAGCGTCTCGAAGAGCTGCCCTACTGGATGCCGGCGGTACGCCCCGACACGATCTTCATTCGCGGCGCCGATCTGGCGTTTCCGAGTCTCGAGCGGCGGGTGTGGCCCTAGGCGCGTCGGCGGAATCGCGCGGTGCTGCACGCACCACGAGCGCCAGCGTCGGCGAGCTCCAGCTCAGCTCCAGTTGCCCGTCGTCGAGCAGCGCCGACACGTTGCGAACGAAGGAGCGCGGGTAGTTCGCTCCGTTGAACCGTTCGGGTGGCGGCGCGATTGGAACCAGCAGCGCATCGATGCCGGCACGGTCGAGTGCGGCCGCGAAGGCGACGGGGTCGGTGGCGCGAAACGGCTCGATGGGTCGTCGCTCCTGCCCCCATGGAATCGGCCATGTGGCTGCGCGGCCCGTGTAGTAAGCGGTGTCGTAGGTCCAGAGGCTCAAGAGCTTGGCGTGTTCCGAGGTGTGCTGCTTCACCGCCTCGTACGCCGCGGCGAGATGCGCCGGCAGGTCGAGCGGTCGCCGGTACTCGGGCAGGCGCGCCACGTGAATGGCCGCCACGATCCACACGCCGACCTGGACCCATCGCCCGGCGCGGACCGGCCACCCGTTCAGGATGCCGGCGCTCACGGCGACGGCGAGCAGCGGCACCAGCACCAGCACGTGGCGGGGATCGTGGATCGGAAACAGCGGTGCGATTGCGATCGCGCCGGCGAGGCCGATCACCAGTGCGGTCACGTGATCCACTCGGCGCCTCCGAATCGCCAGCCCGAGTGCCAGCACCGCGGCGCCGAGCAGCCACGGTCCGAGGCCATCGGCGACGCGCGTGAAGTAGCGAGCAGTCGAGCCGCCGAAGGTTTCGAGTGTCAATGCCCACAGCTCCCGATCGCGGTCGGGGGCTCCGAGCGGGTAGAGCGCACTTCCGAACTCGCGCAGATTGCGCAGCCAGTAAGGTGCGCCGATGCCGATCGCGATCGCCGCGGCGATCAGCCAGCGTCGTGCCGGGCCCGAATGTCGGCGCCAGGCCAGCACGCCCGCGGTTGCAAGCGCGAGCGGGATCGCGGCCGCACCCGCAGGTTTGGCGAGCGTCATGAGCCCCGCCACCACACCGAGCCCGATGGCATCGGCGATGCGCGAGGTTCGCGTGAGGCGCAATGCCAGCAGTCCGGCGGCCAGCACCAGCGTCGCGAACAGCAGCTCTCCGTACAGGCGGACCGCGTGGAGCGCGAGCCAGTGATTGGAGAGGCACAGCAGCACGGCCGTCCGCCGCGCCGGACGCGGCAGTCCCGAGCCCAGCCCCACCCACAGCGTGACCAGCAACACCGCCCACAACCCGACGTTCAGCTCGCGCAGGGCCGGTGCCCCGAATGCCGAGATCGTGACGGCACCGAAGACGTGGAAGAGCGGCGGGTAGTAAGTGAAGAGTCCGCCGTAGAACTCGGGCAACGTGCGGGGCAGCTGATGCGTGGCGGCGAGGAGGCTGGACAGGCGCGCGTGAAAGCACTCGTCGGTGAACCAGCGTGCGGTCGACGCCTGCTGCGCGAGTCGCGTCAGAGCGACTGCGAGGAGCAATGCGGTGGCGAGGTCGAGCGCGAGCGAAAACCGGTCGGGCCGCGGGTCGGTCGCGGGCTCGGCGCTCATGGTGTGGCCTCGATCTCGAACGTTCCGAGCGTCAAGACATCATCCGTCCGTCCCGGCGTCGGCTGATCCAGCCGCGCGATCGTGGCTTCGCGCCCGCGTCGCCAGCCGACCTGCATCGCGAGCGTGTAGCGGCCCGGACGCAAGACGTCGGGGAGCACGAGTCGATACCACTCGCGGATCACGCGGTCCTCAGGCCAGGCCGTCGGCGGCGCGACGAGATAACCGAGGTGGTGAATCTGCTGGTGAACGATCGCGCCGTCGGCATCGAGCAGCTGCCAGCGCACCAGTACCGACTCCTTCAGAGGCGCGATGCGCCGCCAATCGGTCGAGAACTCGAGCGTACCGCCGGCGCGTGAGCGATCATTCCAGAGCCGTGAATCGCACAGCGTGAGGCGCTGCTCGAAGCTCGCTCGTACCGTGGCCGCGGAATCCGAGAGCGGGAGAATGGTCACGAGTGGCAGCGGCGTGGCGTCTTGTAGAAACAGCAGCTGATCGTTCGCGGTGTCGACCGGGAGCAACCCGTTGAGTGCGAGGAGCCGGGCGAGTCGGACCGAACTCGAATCGTCGAGAAACGGAGTGAGTCGCGGGCTCGCGAGATCGGCCACGAGCGCCACGATGCCGACGGGTTGCGGGTAGGCGCGAGTCGAATAGGTGAAGCGGCCGCCGACGACGTGATGGAGCGAGTGAAGCGAGTCGCGGCGCGCCAGGCGCGCAAGGTACTCGAACCCGGCGACCACCGGCGCGTCGGGCGGAATGCGCGCCAGCATGCGCGCACGGTGGAGGACGAGCGCGCGGTCGAGTGGCTGCGGCTCGACCCGCTCGATCGGGCCGCGGGAGAGAAGGATCCGGCGGCCCGCCACCGGGCCGAACAGGAGCTGGGAGAGCAGCGTGGTGGCGAGCGCGACTCCGAGCAGTGCGGCCGCGCGATCGCGCGCCAGCGCGCCGTCGCGCATCGAGAGTCGGCGCAACCCGAGAACCGTGGCCACGAACACCGCGGGGATCATGAGTGCTGTGTACTGGAAGACGATCGAGTGCTGCTGTCCGCGCGACGAAAGCAGATGCTCGGCAAGCGTCGGCACCGCCACCAGCAGCGCCGGCCCGCCGGCGAGCGGCAGGAACGCGACCGGCAGCATCAGGTGCAGCAGGAACTCGAGCTTGGAACGCGAATCGAACGGATCGCCGGGGGTCGAGATCAGAGCACTCAGCGCTCGCAGTGGCTGTCGCACGATCGAGCCGGCGATGTCCCATGCCGAGTTTCCCCACGCGGCGTACATGCGCCCGTACTCGGCTTCGCCCGAACTCAAGTGTGGCTTGAGCCACAGGAACGACACCGCGAGAGACGCCACTGCGAGAGCGGCGAGGCCGGCGCCCGTGCGACGCGCGCGCCCGCGGGTCGCGAGCACGGCGTACGCGGCCATCGCGAGCACCACCAGCGCGACGTCCTCGCGGGCGAGGAGCGAGACGGCCGACCATGCGAGGCAGGCGCGAGGACGCTGCGTGCGCAGTGCGAGAAACGCGGCGAGCAGCGGCGCGACCGCGAGCGACTCGGGGTGAAACTCGAAGAGCGAAACGTAACCGAGTGCCGGGTAGGCCAGGTAGAGCGCGGCCACGTACAGCGCCAGGCGCTCGTCGCCGAGCTCGCGGCGCGCCAGCGCGTAGCACGGGATCGCGCCGAGCGCGAGTGCCAGGCTCTGAACCGTCAGCAGCGTGAGAGGACTCGGGAACAGGGCGTGGAGCGGCGCGAGGAGGAACAGATTGAGCGAGCTGTGGTCCCCGAGCCAGTTCATGCCGCGAATCGAGTTGAAGAGCGTGCCGTGCAGCAGTCGGTCGACCGCCTGAGTGAAGATGCCCAGGTCCACGTCGTCGTAGAGGAAGTAGCGAAACTTTCGGGCGCAGAGCCACACGCTCCATGTGCTCCAGGCCGCGATCATCGCGGCGAGTGCCAAACGCGGGCCTCCGCCACGCATTGCGCGCGGATCGATTGCTCCCGAGGTCGCGGTTGTGGTCATGGGAGGCTCGTCGCCCGGGGCCCGAGTTCGATCCACACCGCGCGCAGGCCTTCGGAGGTGAGCCAGTGGCGAACCTCGCGCGTGCTCCAGCCCGGATGCTCGGCCGCGAGCTGCGGTCGTGCGACGATTTCGCCCCAGCCCGGCCAGGAACGCGCGGAGTCCGGAAACACCACGAGCACGTGACGGAATTCGAGCCGATCACGGCAGGCGTTCACGTCGTTCGGCGTGAGTGCCAGATGAACGATCGGACGGTCCGCATACCACGCGAGGGTCGAACCCAGATTGCTCATCACGGGTTCCTCGGCCGGAACTTCGCGCACGATGCGATCCGCGAGTTGATTCAGCGTTGCGACGCCGGGCAACGCGCGGGTGGCCGCGACTTCGCGCGCCTCCAGGTTGCCGCGACGGGTTTGCTGAACGCCCCACGCCAGTGCCGTCACCGCGATGGCCGCATGGATCAGTCGCCGCGCCGACGCGCGAAGCATCGCATCGGGAATCCGCGCGATCAGCGCGAACAGCGCGAGCAGGCCCGCCGCCTCGAGCGGCACCCGCATCGGAAACAGGTAGCGAAGCCACGACGCGCCGAGTGCCGCGACGACGAGGCTCAGGGCGGTGGCTGCGGCGATCGCGATCGCCGTGATGCGAAGTCGTGGCGCGCCTCGCCCGAATGCGATCCACACCAGCAGCGCGCCGACCGGCACCGCACGCCACCCCGTCACCAGAGACGGTCCAACGCTCGCGACATTCCGGCTCAGCTTCTCGATCAGCAGCGGCAGAGAGGCGGAGAGCGACGGCAGCTCCGGCATCTGCGGCAGGTGCGTGAGCGTGAGCCAGTTGCGGCCACCGACACCATCCCAGAGTCCGAGTGCCGACAGGTCCCACGCCGGACTTCCGAAGCTCATCGCTTTATGGAGCCACCACGGGGCGAGCAGCAACCCATAGCCGGACAGGACCCGCACGAACGGCCACCGCCTGCGCCCGGGTGTCGCCGAAGCGGCGGCGGCGATCGCGAACAGCGGTGCGAACCAAAGCATGTTGCCGCGGAACAGGCCCGTGACTCCGAGCAGCAGGCCGAATGCGAGCGGTCGGTGTGCGGCCCAGCCGGTCGCGAGCGCACCGCACGCGATCACGAGCCCGAGTGTGAAGGGTGCTTCGGTCAGGCCACCGATCGCCAGGTGCTGGGCCTCGGGGTCGAGCACGAATGCGAGGCCCAGAGTCGTCGAGGCGACGCCTCGCGGCCACGCGCCGAGCCCGGGCGCGAACTCTCGCAGCACCCGGTAGGCGAGCCACGACAGCAGCCATGCGAGTGCGAGAAAGCACGCCAGCGGAAGCGCCAGCATCAGCCACTCGCGCCGATCGGGCCGCTCGAGTC
>JABFRW010000064.1 GCA_013140805.1 Candidatus Eisenbacteria bacterium | reverse complement strand
CGTGCGGACTGATCGCGATCGGGAGGCGCGAGCCGAATACGCTCGCGCGATCGCGATCAGTCCGCACGATCCGAGCGTGTGGTTCAACCTCGGCAATCTCGAACGGCGCGCCTCGCACTCCGACAGCGCGCTCGCCGCCTTTCACCGCGCCACCCGCCTCGACAGCACTTTCGCCGCCGCTTACCAGAGCGAGATCCAGACGCTGCGCGAATTGAATCGCATGCCCGAGGCGCTGGCCGCCTACCGGCGATGGCTGCGCGCGAACCCGGAACTTCACACCGCGCGCCTCGAGGCCTCGCGCCTCGCCGAATCGCTCGATCGCCCCGACGAGGCAATCGAGATCGCGCGCGAAGGCACTCTCGAGGCCGACCATCTGGGCGAGAGCCACGAAATCTACGGCATGATGCAGGCCGCCCACGGCGACGTGCGCGGAGCGCTCAAGTCGCTACGGACCGCCTCGAAGCGATTCCGTGGCGATGCGGCGCGCAGCGATCGCATCACCAGGCTGGTCGGGATTCTGCGCCGGGTGGCGCCGGACTCGTTGCGCGCGGTGTTCGCGCAGGACAGCGTCGAGCGCGTCGCCGACGCGATCCGAGCCGCACGAGCCGCAGCGGCCGGCGCCGCGCGAGAGTCCGACGGAGCCGCACGATGAGCACGCCGCGCGATGCCGCGCCGACCGGTGATGTACCGCTGCGTGTCATCCGTGAGGGTCCGGTGCTGCGGCTGACGCTCGCGCGGCCGCCGCTCAACGTGCTGTCGCGGTCGCTCAACCGCGCGATCGCCGCGCAGGTCAAGGCGGCGGCTGAAGATCCCGGGGCGATCGCGATCGTGATCGATGGCGGCGACTCGCGCGGCTTCTCGGCCGGCGTCGAAGTCGCCGATCACGTGCCCGAGACGATCGACCCGATGCTGGCTGACTTTCACGCCGCGATCCGCGCGCTGTGGGCGTTCGATGGAGTGTCGCTCGCGCTGATTCATGGCGTGGCGCTGGGCGGTGGACTCGAGCTGGCGCTGGCCTGCGATCTGGTGATCGCGACCGAGGATGCGCGGCTCGGCCTGCCCGAGATCGCGCTGGGCTGCTATCCGCCGGTCGCCGCGGCGGTGTTGCCGTCTCGCATCGGCTGGGCCACGGCCTGCGAGCTGGTGCTGGGCGGCGAACCGATCCCGGCCTCGCGTGCGCTGGCACTCGGGCTCGTGAATCGCGTGTGCGCACCTGCGGGACTGCGGGAGGCAGGCGACGCGTTGCTCGCGCCGATCCTCACGCGCAGTCGGGCGGCGCTGCGAGAAGCCAAGCGTGCGCTGCGCGACGGAGCGCCCGACGCCGAGGGAAGCCTGGCGCGCATCGAGCGTCGCTACACGAGCGAACTCATGAGGCTCTCGGATGCCGGCGAAGGAGTGGCTGCCTTCATGGAAAAGCGGCCCCCGCGGTGGCGTCATGACTGACCGCGGCACTGGTGGCGCGGTCGCGATGAGTCCGCTAGAATCCACCGCCCCATGACCGCCACCCCTTCGCACACGTTGTATCTGGCCGGCCCGCGGGGCTTTTGCGCCGGAGTGGACCGCGCGATCGACATCGTCGAAATGGCGCTCGAGGTCTACGGCGCGCCGATCTACGTGCGACACGAGATCGTGCACAACCGCCACGTGGTCGAAGCGCTTCGTCAAAAGGGCGCGCGCTTCGTCGACGAGCTGAGCGACGTTCCGACCGGTTCGGTGGTGATCTTCTCGGCGCATGGCGTGTCGCCGCGGGTGCGTGCCGAGGCGCGCGAACGCGGACTCCGAGCACTCGACGCGACTTGTCCGCTGGTCACCAAGGTGCATCTCGAAGCGCTCAAGTACGCGAAGGAAGGTTATTCGATCGTGCTGATCGGCCATCGCGGACACGTCGAGGTCGAAGGCACGATGGGCGAGGCACCCGAGTCGATCACGCTGGTCGAATCGGTCGCCGACGTCGAGAAGCTCGAGCTGCCGAATCCCGAGCGGGTCGCCTACATCTCGCAGACCACGCTGTCGGTCGACGACGTGCGCGCGATCGTCGATGCGCTGCGGCGCCGCTACCCGGCGATGCGCGCGCCCGCCAAGGCCGACATCTGCTACGCGACGCAGAACCGCCAGGACGCGGTCAAAGAGCTGGCGCGACGCTGCCAGGTGGTGCTGGTGGTGGGAGCGCCCTCCAGCAGCAATGCGAACCGACTGGTCGAAGTCGCACGCACACTCGGTGCCGCCGCCTACCTGATCGAAGCGGCCGAAGACATCGATCCCGACTGGATCCAGGGCGATGTCGGCATCACCGCCGGCGCCTCGTCGCCCGAGCACGTGGTGCAGTCATGCGTCGAGCGCGTGAAGGGCCTCGGGGACTATCGACTCGAGTCGTTCCAGCTGCTCGAAGAGCGCGTGATGTTCCCGCTGCCGGGCGAACTGCTGGCGGCGGCGCGCGAACGTGGCGTGAGTGTCGGGGCGGGCAACGAGCGCGCGGCCGAGCGCGCCGAGGCCGAGTTCCGCATCCGTCACCACTGAGCGCGAAAGGCCGATGCTCTATTCCCGCGCGTTACTCGCGCCTGCGCTGCCCACCCTGCTGCTCGACGAACATCGGCGCGACCGCACGCCGATGCTCGAAGCGCTGGCGGCCGAGTCCGAGCGCCTCTACCGCGATCCGCCCGAGGTGGTGTTCGCGCTGAGTGCGCGCTGGGTGAGCGACGGGCCGTTCTTCGTGGACGTCGGCGCGCGGCATCGCACCCTGACGGACTACATCGGACTCGGTGTCGAGGTGCGCTACGACAGCCCCGGCCATCCGACGCTGGCGCGCGCCCTGATCGAATCGGCGACCGCTGCGGACGTTCGCATCGGACCTGCCGAGCGCGGGGTCGACAGCGGCGTGACCATCCCGATGCACTTCCTGTTTCCGCGCCCCGGCATGCCGGTGGTGCCGCTGTCGCTTGCCGAACAATCGGACGAGGCCTGCCGCGCCTTCGGGGCCGCGATCCGCGCGTTCGCGACCGCGCGTCCCGAACGCATCCTGTTCGTGATCGGCGGAGCGCTCTCGTTCGACGAGCACGCGTGGAACTTTCGCCGCGAGGTCCCCGAAGCGATCGAGTTCGACGCCCACGTGCTGCGGGTGCTGAGAGAGGGCGACTGGAACGCGATCGGCGAGGTCTCGCATCGAGTCTGGGATCGCGCGCGCCCGCACGCACGGCTGCGCCATCTGGAAGTGATGCGAGGTTTTCTGGGCGCGGATCTGCCCGGCGAAGTCGCCGCGCACGAGTCGCACCCCGGACTCGGCGCTGCACTCGTCTCGTTCGAGGTGCCCGAAGCGCCGCGGCTGCCGGTTGAGTAGGGGCTCAACCCCGGCTTGGCTCGCACCCCCGATCGGCCGACAATGAAGTCATGACGGTTCGTGGAGGCACATCCGTGCGCACACTTCTTGTGGTCGCCCTGTGCTGGGTCGTGGGCTGCTCGGGCGCGAAAGTCGAGCACCACGAAGTCGCCGCGCGCGACACGATCGCGCTCGATACGCTGGCGCTCGACACGCTTGCACTCGACACGCTGGCACTCGCCGCCGCCAATGCCGTGCCGCTTCCGACACCTGGTACCGGCGAGCGGCTCGTCACGCTCGAAGTCGGTGGCATGGTGTGCCCCGCGTGCATCTACAAAGTCGGGAAGTCGCTACGCGAGGTCTCGGGCGTTCGTGCCGCAGTCGGAGATCTCTCCGCTCAGCGCTTCGATGTGGTGTGCCAGTCGGATCTGGCGGATACCGCGCTCACTCGCGCAGTACGCCGTGCGGGTTCCCAGTACCTGGGGCTCGTCGTCTCACGATGATGCATCGTTCGCGCTTCGCGCTCGTGCTCGTGCTGACGTTCGGATGCGTCGCGGCACCGGCGCATGCGCACATCACCAGCGACCGCGAGTCGCGCGCGCTGGCTTCGCTCGATGCCTCGATCGTCGCGCGTACGCGTTCCGCCGGCCTGCCGGACTCGAGCGGCTGGGCGGGTGCGAACGCGCGCGGTGCGCGTCGAGTCTCGGAGCAGGCCGCGGCATTGCGCGCGCTCTCGGACGCCGCCGCGCGCATCGATTCGACCACCGCGGAACGCGCGTGGACCGCGATCGAAGCGGCGATGCGGCTGCAGCGCCCGGGTGGAGGCTTCGAGTTCGTCGAGGCGCCGACCGACTCGATCGCGGGATGGCGTGACGCCGCGGTGTTCCTGGCCGAACTCAACCGTGCGATCGGCGCGGTCATGAACAGCCCGCTCAAGCACCGCTTCCGATGGCGCTGGGCGCTGCTGAGGCCCAAGCTCGAGCGCGCCATGAATGGACTCGCGGCCGTGAGCCCGCGACTCGAGGCGGGAGCGAAGCGCGATCCGGCGCTGCTGCTGACACTCGCGGAAAGCTTCCTGCTCGCCGACGGTCACTATCACCTCGAGGCCTACGGCGCGGCCGGTCAGCGGGCACTCGCGGCCGCACTCGCGCTGCAGACGACCGATGGACGGTTTCGGGGCGCCACGGCCGACCGGCAGGCTCGCTGTCTCGATGCGATCGAAGCGTTGGCGCTCTACTTCCCGGGGCCGTTCCTCGATCGCGCGAGCGCCCGGCTGGCGCCGCACGTCGAAGCACTGGGGCGGACCGCGAACGCAGACGCGCTTGCCGCTCGCTCGCTGGGCATTCGCGCCGCGCGGCTCGCGCTGCCGCCGCCACTGCCCGGCGCATCGCATCAGGCAACGCCGGCGCTCGAGCCGCGCTGAACTTTGCGCTCGGGTTTCTGAGGTGCGTGCTAACGTGCGGCCATGCGCGTCCTGATCCTCAACGCGTTTCACTACCCGCGCGGCGGGGTCGAGCGCGTCGTGTTCGATGAGACCCGCGGGCTCGCCGCGGCCGGCCACGAGGTCGCGCACTTCGCGATCCAGGACCCGCGCAATCTCGAGAGTCCCACCGCCAAATTCTTCGCTCCACCTGCCGACTTCGGCGAAAACGCGCCGCTGTCGCGATCGCTGGCGCAGCTGCCGCGCACGATCTGGTCCAAGCCTGCGGCCGATGCGCTCGATCGACTCCTCGGCGTGTGGCACCCGGACGTCGCGCACGTGCACGCACCGAGTCGCTACCTGACGCCGGCCCCGATGCGCTCACTCGAGCGGCAGAGCGTTCCAATGGTCATGACGCTGCACGACTTCAAGCCGTGGTGCACGAACCGCGTGATGTTCGCGCGCGGCGAACCCTGCCAACGCTGCAAAGGTGGAGCGCACTGGCACGCTGCGGTCGTGGGCTGCGTTCAGAACTCCCATGCGAAGAGCCTGCTCGGAGCACTCGAAGCCTACGTGCACGACGCGCGCGGCGCCTACGGTGGCGTGCGGCACTGGATCGCACCGTCGCGCTTCGCGCGGGAGCGGGGGCTCGCGCACGGACTGCCGAACGAGCGCGTGAGCGTGATCCCGCACGGCGTCGGGCCCGCCCACGCGACGCGTGGGGCGGCGGCTGCGAACGCAACCGGCGCCGCGGGCGTGGTGGCGGCTCCGGTTCCGCCGCGCGAACCGTTCGTGCTCTTCGCCGGACGGCTCTCGAGCGAGAAGGGCGTCGATCTGCTGCCGGCGATCGCCGCCGCGATCGCGCCCGCTCCGCTGATCGTCGCGGGCGAGGGACCGCTGCATGCGACGCTCGCGGCCGCGGCGGGT
>JABFRW010000063.1 GCA_013140805.1 Candidatus Eisenbacteria bacterium | reverse complement strand
CGCCCGAAGTCGCGAGCGAGTCCGGAAGTCGCGCCCGCTCGCTCGCCACCGACCACGCGGGTGAAGGCGCAACGCCCGTGAGCGTGGCGAGTTCGATCGCCACCTCCGCGGCGGTGGGCCGACGGCTCGGGTCTTTGAGGAGCAGCCGATCCACCAGCGCATCGACCTCGCCGGCGATTTCCGGGCGCAGATCGCGCAGTGGGCGCGGCGGGTCGTTCGCGATCGCGTACAGCGTCGCGAGCGCGTTCGAGCCGCGAAACGGCAGCGAACCCGTGAGCATCTCGTAGAGCGTCACACCGAGCGCGAAGACGTCCGCCGGCGCACCGTCGCCGAAGACTTCCTCGGTCTCGAAGTTCTGGGCGGCACGCACCGACTCGGGCGACATGTACGAGGCGGTGCCGAGCGTGGCGCCGGTCGTCGTGATGCGCGAGACCTCGGCGATCTTCGCGAGCCCGAAGTCCGTGACCTTGATGGTGCCCTCGGCGTCGAACATCAGGTTCTCGGGCTTGATGTCGCGATGGACCACGCGCTGGCGATGCGCATAGGCGAGCGCCCCGGCGACATCGCGCGCGATCCCGAGTGCTTCCGCGACCGGCATCGGCCCCAGCATGACGACCTCTCGCAGCGTGCGGCCGGCCAGCAGCTCCATCACGATGAAGGGACGCTCGGTGCTGCGGTCGAACGAGAACAGCGTCGCGATGTGCGGGTGATGGAGCGAGCCGGCCACTCGTGCTTCGCGCTCGAATCGCTTCAGGTCGTTCGGCTGGTGCGCGAGCCGGTCGACGACGAACTTGAGCGCGACGCGGCGGCCGAGATCGAGGTCGGTGGCCTCGAACACTTCGCCCATGCCGCCCTGGCCGAGGCGACGCACGATCTCGTAGTGGGAGATGCGCTCCATGATGCGCGGGCGGTGGGCCCCGGCTAGCGGGCGTCTCGCTGGAGCGCCAGCGCGTGCTGGAACTCCGCCGCGGCCCGGTCGGTCAGTCCAACGCTCAGATACAGATTGCCGAGCGCCTCGTGAGGTGCCGGCGAAGCGGGATCGAGCGCCGCGAGCGCCCGGAACTGCAGCGTCGCCTCTTCATAGAGGCCGAGCCCCGACAGGTAGGAGCCGGCCAGGAACCGCGCCGCCGGCGAACGCTCGCCGCCCGCACTCTCGGTGATGCGCGCGAGGTTCGTGCGCACGCTGCCGCGCGCCTCGGAGCCGAGTACCCGCAGGGTGGTGCTCTCGCGGCGCAGCGTGCCCTTGGCGTCGAACGCCTCGACCTCCCAGCCGTGCTCGGTCGCGGCCACGAGTCGTGGGGCGTCGCCTGGGTAGGCGAGCGCCTGCTCGGCCCCGTCGGTGGCCGCCACCTCGCGCGTCCAGACCTCGGCGCCGCTCGCGGTCGTGACGCGCACGCGGTAGCCCTTCGCTCCGATCACGGTGCGCCAGCGCAGCGTCGGCGCATCGTCGAGCACCGCGCTGCGGCGCGGCGCCAGCAGCAACGGCAGGCTCGCGTCGGCGTCCGAGCGCATGTCGGCCATCGCGACCAGGCCGGTCTGGCGCGAACCCGCGGTGACGAAGCGGCTCACCTGCGCGAACACGTCACCCGGCAGCGCGGCACTGTGAGCACCCGCCACCACTCGACCGCCGATCGTGAGCGCGCTGCGCTCCGACAGCTCGATCACATTGCCGTCATTGAAAAACAGGGTCGCGGAACCACCCGTTCCGACCGTCACCTTGTCGCCGCGCTCGAGTGCACGGCCGAACACCGCACGAACGGCGGCGCGCGAGTGGCCGGTCGAGATCTCCACGCGCCCCTTGACGGCCGCCACCACCGCGACCGGATCGGTGGCCGCGCGGGCTGCGGGTGCGACGATCGAGGCGAGCAGCAGAGCGCCTGCGAGCAGCCAGCGGTCGAACTTTCGCAAGGGATCCTCGAGCGGTGGAGGGTCGAACTCGGGCGCAGATTGCGACCCGGACTCTAGTGTGTGCGCCCCGGCGCGTCCATGACGGCGGGAAGGCGGCCCACGTTGCCCGATGGCACTCCGGCGATCTCGCTTCGGGCTGGCATGACGCGCCCGAAATCCTCATGCTTCGCGCCCATGTCCACCCCGCGCACGCTCGTCGCCATGGTCGCACTCGCACTTGCAGCCGTGACCGCATCGATTCCCGTGTCGGCCGCGACCGGACTGCAACGCGGCTTCGAGGCGGCACTGGCCGCCGAACACTGGGACGCGGCGGCGCGACTGGCCGACTCGCTGGTGCGCGCCCGCGAAGTCCGAGGCGGGCTTTCGGGCGTGGCCGCGGCGACTCTGTTCGACAGCCTCGGCCGCCGCATCTTCATGGCCGGAACTCCGGATGCCATGACCGCAGCCGAGCGATTGTTTCGGGCCGGGCTCGCGCGCCGCGAACGCGCACTCGGTCCCGACGACCTCGCGGTCGCAAACAGCCTCGCCACACTCGCGACCCTGCTCGACTACCTCGGTCGCTGGGCCGAGGCGGTCCCGCTCGCCAAGCGTGCACTCGCGATTCGCGAACAGCAGCTCGGCGAGCGACGTGCTGAAACCGCTTCGATCCTGCGCCAGCTCGGACTGCTGCAGTTCCAGCTCGGCGCATACGAGTCCGCCGCGCGACCACTCGAGCGCTCGGCTGCGATCTACGACACGCTCGGAGCCGGATTCGAAGCGCGAGCCGCGGATGCGCGCAACAACCTGGGCGAGCTGGCGAGGGTACGCGATCGCCTCGACGAGGCCGAAGCGCAGTTCCAGCGCGGGCTCGCGATCGCGCGCGCGCGCCTGCCGGCGGGTGACCCCATCCGGCTCGCACTTGCGAACAATCTCGCCGGCCTGTTCAAAGACGTGGCGCGCTTCGATGAGGCCGAGCCCCTGCTCGAGGATGTGCTCGCGATCCTCGAGGCCGCCGGTGACGATCGCGAGGCGCTCGCAACTGCGCGGCTCAACCTTGCCGAAGTCCTGCGACTCCAGGGCCGCGCCTCGGCCGCCGCACCGTTCTACGCCCGCGGTCTCGACGAAGCGCGCGCGACACTCGGCGCCGAACACCCGGGACTGGTGCCGTTCCTCAATCAGTCGGCGGTGTGCGAACAGGCGCTCGGTGCCTTCGCGCGCGCCGAGTCGCTATACCTGGAAAGCGGCCGCATCGTGGTGGCCACCCTGGGCCGCGAGCATCCGCTGGTGGCGCAGAATCTCAGCGATCTGGCGGGCCTGCGGCGTGCGGCGGGCCGGGTGCCGGAGGCCGATTCGCTGTTGCGCATCGCGCTCGCGCTGCGCGAGCGAGCGCTCGGACGCGCGCATCCGGACGTGGCGCTGGTGCTGGTCGAGCTGGCGCGGACCCGCGCCGAGGCCGATCGCGACTTCGAAGTGCCGCTGGGGCGCGCGATCGCGATCCTCGATTCGACGCGCGCCTACCCCGACGCGCGGCTCGATGCCTATGCGCTGCGCGCCGAATGGAACGCGCGGCACGGCCGCCGCACGGCGGCGATCGCGGACATGGGCCGCGTGCTCACCGCCATGGACTCGCTGCGCCTGCAGCGTGGTGGTGGTGACGAGACGCGCACCGCGTTCCTCGCCGCGCGCGCCCGCGCTCGTGGGTCTCGAG